>QFOI01000051.1 GCA_003241175.1 Pseudopedobacter saltans | reverse complement strand
AGTGTTTCAATATAAAGAGAGATATGAAAGTCAGTTTTTTACTTGTAATAGGTACATTTTTTTGTTTCGTTGGGTATACTTCTGCCCAGATAGTAGGTCGTGGGTTGGAGGTCGATCCTTATCACTATGAGATAAAGAGATCTGGAAGCTTCGATAACGGAACTGTTGCGTGTGCACACCCCTTAGCGGCAGAGGTAGGTGTCGCAGTGATGAAAAAAGGAGGCAATGCTTTTGATGCGGCTATTGCGACACAATTGGCATTAGCTGTTGTGTATCCGGGAGCTGGCAATATCGGAGGAGGTGGATTCATGACTGCCAGAATCGCTTCCGGAAATAAAGCCATAATGCTTGATTTTCGCGAAAAGGCGCCTTCTCGCGCTAAACGAGATATGTATTTGGATAAAGACGGAAACCCTTTATTGGAAAAATCCCAAAACGGTCATCTATCTGTCGGCGTTCCTGGCACCGTTTCCGGTTTGTTCAAAACACTTCCCTATGCTAAACTTCCTTTTAAAGATCTCATAGAGCCTGCCATTATTTTGGCGGAAAAAGGCTTTGTTTTGTCCGAAAGAGAAGCCGCAGGTCTTAATGCTGACCGGGCCGATTTTATTAAATACAATACCGTAAAACATATTGCATTTGTAAAAGATACTGGCCTATGGAAAGCAGGAGATACTTTGATCCAAAAGGATTTGGCAGAAACACTGAAACGTATTCAAAATGAAGGACTAAAAGGTTTTTACGAAGGTAAAACTGCCAAATACATCGTGGAGGAAATGAAGAGAGGCAGAGGTATCGTCACGTTGGACGACTTGAAAAACTATGAAGCTAAGGAACGCATTCCTTTATCGTTCAGATACAGAGGTTACGATATCATAAGTACGCCGCCTCCTAGTAGTGGAGGTTTGATATTGGCGCAGGTGTTGCGCATGATCGAGCCTTTTCCTGTTTCGGATATGGGATTTCATACTGCGCTGTCAATACATCTGATTGCAGAAGCAGAAAGGCGTTCGTTTGCAGACCGTGCTAAGTTTATGGGAGATCCCGACTTTTGGAAAGTCCCAGATTCTGCACTCATCAATACAAGGTATTTAATGCAACGTATGAGTGATTTCAATCCAGATTCGGCGACACCGTCCAAACTGATAGAGGCTGGAAATATTCCGATAAGTGAGCAAACTACCCATATCAGCATTGCAGATAAGGAGGGTAATATGGTCGCCATAACAACCACGTTGAATAATCATTTTGGTAGCAAAACGGTTGCTGGACAAGCCGGTTTTATCCTAAATGACGAAATGGATGATTTTAGTGTTAAACCGGGAGTTCCCAATATGTATGGTGCTGTAGGAGGTGAGGCTAATGCAATTGCCCCCAATAAGAGAATGTTAAGTGCCATGAGCCCAACTTTGGTAATGAAGGATGGGCATCCTTTCTTGGTATTGGGGACTCCGGGAGGTACCACAATCCCTACCTCTGTCATACAAAGTATTGTTAATATCGTTGACTACAATATGGACATCGAAAATGCTATTGCTGCTCCAAAATTTCATCATCAGTGGACTCCGGATATTTTATATATGGAAAAAGGATTTGGTGCAAATGCTGTAGATTCTTTAAGAAAAATGGGTTATGATATTAAAGAAAGGGGAGCTATAGGCCGTACCGAAATAGTCGAATTCAAAAAAGGAAAACTATTGTCTGCGTCTGATCCGAGAGGCGATGATAGTGTTGCTGGCTATTAGTTACAAAAGCACAAAAGGCGTTGAGTTGATACTCAGCGCCTTTGCAACTTTTAAACCTTTCCTTTGTAGAGCGTACGGGAATCGAACCCGTGATTCCTCCGTGAAAGGGAGGTGTCTTAACCCCTTGACCAACGCTCCGTGCCCTTTGTTTTGGGGAGTGCAAAAGTAAGCTGGAGTTTTTACATAACAAAATTTTGAGGTAAAAAATTTTCAGATTTTTTTTACTTGTCGTTTTCTTTGTTATCAAATATAAAATTTCATCATGGATTAATTTAATATCTGTAAATTCGCTGACTATTTTTTCAATCAAACGTTAAAAAATGAGTACAGTAAAAGTAGCTATTAATGGTTTTGGACGTATCGGTCGCCTCGTTTTCAGACAGATATATAACCTTGAAGGTATTGAAGTTGTTGCTATCAATGACTTGACTGATCCTAAGATGCTTGCGCATTTGTTGAAATACGACAGTGCTCAAGGTCGATTTGAAGGCGAAGTAAAAAACACAGAAGATTCCATCGTCGTTAATGGAGAAGCCGTAAAAATATACGCACAAAAAGATCCTTCCCAAATTCCTTGGGGACAACACGATGTGGATGTTGTTATTGAAAGCACAGGATTCTTCACCTCTGCAGAAAAAGCAGAAGCACATATCAAAGCTGGTGCAAAAAGAGTGGTTATCTCTGCTCCTGCAACAGGCGATATGAAGACAGTTGTCTACAATGTTAACCATTCTATATTGGATGGTAGCGAAACTATCATCAGTGGTGCATCTTGTACAACCAACTGTCTTGCTCCTATGGCGCAAGCGTTGAACAATGCATTCACTATCGAAGTAGGTAGCATGACTACAATCCACGCTTACACTAACGACCAAAATACTTTGGATGGTCCTCATCCAAAAGGCGATTTGCGTCGTGCGCGTGCAGCTGCTGCTAACATTGTCCCTAACTCGACTGGTGCTGCTAAAGCAATTGGCTTAGTATTGCCTGAGTTGAAAGGTAAATTAGATGGCGGCGCGCAACGTGTACCTGTAATCACTGGATCTTCCACTGAATTGACGGCTGTAGTTAGCAAAAAAGTAACCGTAGAAGAAGTGAATGCAGTAATGAAAGCCGCAAGTAATGAAAGCTTTGGTTACAACGAAGACGAAATCGTTAGTTCTGACATCGTTGGTATGCACTTTGGTTCTTTGTTTGATTCTACTCAGACAAAAGTTATTACTGTAGGCGATCATCAACTTGTAAAAGTTGTTAGCTGGTATGACAATGAAATGAGCTATGTAAGCCAACTAGTTCGCACAGTTCGTTATTTCGCAGGATTGATTTCCAAATAAGTTTTAGTATCTTATTCGAATATTTAAGGCCTCCAACTTTAGGAGGCCTTTGTGTTTACGATATTTTGGTTTTTTGATCTATTTTATAGTTGAATTGAATGGCTTTCTTATTCCATAAAGTTAAAATTTGCTCAGCGGAAAGAAGACCGTTGTGATCTTTGACGACCAACTTGTCACGAAATACGCGGATATAGCGTGACCAAATGTTCTTTTTGCTATCTCTCATCAAAAAGTAGAAACCAGCATCTCCAAACTTTTTACCAGAGGCGTCCAATATTAATTCTCCAGTTGTACCAACACTAGGAGACATGATGACGGTCGCGTTTCCATTTGGCAAGGGAAACACAGCTTTGACGCAAGTTTCTCCCGATGGCATTTTACAAGTGCCATAAACGCCAGAATAGACAACTTGCCCACTTGATTTAATAGTACGTAACCATATAGTGCGTTCAATCTTGTTGGTATGTTTGCTTCTAAGTGTAATAATTTCACTTTTGAGTTCCTCTTCCTGATTGATGTTACTTATTGGTACATTGAGTTGGTTTATTCTACTGCTGAAAAGTTGGTTAACCATTATTCCGAAGAATTTAAAAAATGGATTCCAACTTACCTTTAAACCCAAATTATAGTTGCTCGTTTGTTCGTAAAAATGAATTATGGATTTTGCTAGTTTGTTAAGATCGGATACGGACAGTTTTAATTCTTCAAAAGAAGGTATTAGTCCGTTGTTGCGGAAATTTCTTTCAATAGTTAAGTTTTCAAGTTTTGCTAGTTGGTTGATTGAATCCTCTCCGATACCACCTATATTCCCAAATGGACCTATTAGCCAACTATAGTCTTTCACATTTATTTTTTGCCCTCTCCAAATGACCCATTGTTGAGTAAACCAATCTTGGAAACGTTGTTTAGTATATGCGACATTCATTGTGATACAGTATTAGAAGAGATAATATTTTCCTTTCCATTCCATTTGCCAAATTCAGATAAGGGATTAAATCTGAGAGTAGTAAATTCAATGTGGAAATCTTTTCTATCTCTTTCTTTCATAGCATTTAAATGTCTTTTGGAAAAGGGTACTGCACTATGACCTTGTACCATATTTCTCATTTCTTGTAGGGATGTCCATATAGAAAAAGTAGAAACAGTGCGGGGAAATCTTATAGATGCAAAACTTAGTAAAGTTGCAGGGTGATCATGCACTAATTTTTCAACAGGCCTACCCCAGTGTATAAATCTAGGAATTTGCAATAGTTTCATACGTGCAATGGTTACTGCTACGACAGGATTATTAGTTTCATTTGAAGTAAAGTTCTCGTCGGGTATTTCAAATTTAGCAAATGAGCCCCATTGCCGCAGAAATTTTAATCTGATATGCCAACCTTTTGATAGTTTTTTACCTAAACTGCTATTGTTTATGAAATTGTCAATGGCAGTTTCGTCTTCCCATTGTGCAAATACTATAAGTTGTCTTGATAGAAAACGTGATAAAGAAAATACATGTGAGCCGAGGGTCATGGCAGTCATACATTCTGCATGGATTAAGCCTCTATTGTTATTAGGTTTTATAGGGTACAGCAATGCTTTCCACACTGAAAAATAACTGGTTTTTACTATATGATAACTGAATACACTCATACGCTCCGAAACTATACTTAATATGTCTTATAAACCTTGAGAAGCCCTGTCGTAATATTGATATAAAGTTATGGCTCTTTGCGTAATGATTTCAAGGTAGGAAGATGCGTCTATTAGTTGTTGCATGGTGCCTCCTCCCGAATATTCATCTTTGCTAATTGTTTGAATAAGTTTTAATTCGTTATCTCTAAAAGTTATCCATGATTTTTGCGTATTGACCAAAGTTGTTTTATCGTTTGATTTCAATATTGTCATCAACTTTTTATAGTATTTGTTCAGCAGACTATCATACTTGTTTGCTGCATCGTAAGTCGCTTTTCTCATGCCGGCTGTGGACCAATCATATTCCATATATTTTTGCTGATATAAATTGATCCGAAAAGTATCAATGGTAAATTCATTCGCAATGGGAAAATCGTTTTGTTTTGAAAGTTTAACCTTTAACTGATCTATTTCTTTTACGACCTCTTTATTTATCTTCTTCTCGATTGCGGGAGTTACTTCAACTGGCATATCTTTTTGTGAAAAAGAAAACGTGTAAAAGCATAAACTGATGATTGTTAATGTGAAATATTTCATATTAATAAGGATTAAAAATAGTAAGGACTAGGTTGTATCTTAAGATAAGCAAATCTGTTTGGATTATTAAAATATCATTTAAAAAGCTAAGCTAATTTAAAAAAGCTAATGTGAAACATATTTGGCGTGACTGTAGTGATATAAAATTTCACTTAGGACGTTTTTTGTATTAGATTTGATGTATTGACGCATATAATACAAAATACGAATCTATGGATTTTTCTAAACTTTCTTTAACTTTTGGCATACACCGTGAGAAGGAAGTGATATGGGTCGCTTTTGATTACAACAAAGATGTGCTCAAAGATGTAAAGTGGTTGTTGCCAACTGTAAAATGGAGCAATTCTCAGAAAACTTGGTATGTGCCAGATGTGGACTCCGTAAGAGAATTGTTGCAGTTGCCACCAAAAGAATATGGTGGCAAACGTGTTATGAGCAAACTAAGCAGCAACAACCAAGAACAGTTGCAGAAAATGATAGCAGAGCTGCGCTTGCGTGCCTATGGAGAGCCGACTATTCGTACATATAGTGTGGAGGTGGCGCAGTTGATGTATTTACTTAAAGAATTTCCTATTCAAAATCTTACCTCGGAACGATTACGATCCTATTTGTTGTATTGCTTTGAAGTGGAAGGTATTTCGATCAATCAGATGCATAGCCGACTCAATGCTTTGAAATTTTATTTTGAAAAAGTGCTTGGGCGAGAAAAATTTTTCATGGAAATTCCTCGACCACAAAAGCCCTCTAGTTTGCCAAAAGTATTTAGTGAAAAAGATATTGAACGACTATTTGAAGTGGTGGATAATCGTAAGCATAAATTAATGTTGCAATTGTGTTACGGAATGGGATTGCGAGTTAGCGAGGTAGTAAGGCTGAGAATTTCTGATATAGACAGTAGTCGTATGTTGGTTTTCATCAATAATGGCAAGGGCAAAAAGGATCGGTATGTTCCGCTTCCAGAATCTATTCTGGAAGATTTGCGTACTTATTATAAAGAGTACAAGCCCAATATCTACTTATTTGAAGGAGCAAATGGTGGACAGTATGCCATACGTAGTGTACAAGCCGTTTTTCATGCTGCCAAACAAAAGGCGAAAATCCGTAAAAAGGTTGGTATCCATGGTCTACGACACAGCTACGCCACACATCTATTGGAATATGGAACCGATATGAGCTTTATCCAAAAGCTTCTTGGTCACAACAATATAAAAACAACGGAAGTATATGCCAAAGTGTCCAACACACACCTATCCAAAGTTAAAAGTCCTCTGGACAGAATGAAAAAATAAAATGTCAATAGTGCGAAGTGCCAATACCCGACCGTATAGTCTATACAATTGTCAATTCTACGCCTGTTGCTTCAATCCTTTTGATGGATTGTTGAGAAATGCCCGTATCGGTGACAATATGGTCAATATCATTCAATCCGCAAATCCTTCCGAATCCCCGCTTGCCAAATTTGGAAGAATCTGTCAATACCACTGTTTTTTGAGCAACCTTAATCATTTCGGCATTCAATTTTGCTTCTAACATATTGGAAGTAGAAAGTCCATAGGCCGCTTCCAGACCATCCACTCCTAAGAACAATGTACTAAAAGAAAGATCTTGTAACATTTTTTCTGCAAAAGGGCCGACTACAGAAGTAGAGGAATGCCTTACAATACCTCCTAATTGAATGATTTCAATATTTAATTTATCCCTTAACGCCATTGCCACATTCATAGCTGAGGTTACAACCGTCAGGTGTTGATTGTCAGGTATCTGTATGGCGCGAGCCATTTGCAAAACAGTCGTGCCGGAAGCGATGAGTATGGCAGATTTCGGATCAATCATTTTGGCGGCTGCTTCTCCTATTCTGATTTTTGCCTCTTTGTTGTGTTCTTCTTTTAGGTTGACGTTGATGTCTGTAGGGTAAGGATCAGATTTGGTAATAAATCCATGTGTCCGAAACAAAAGTTTTTTTTGTTCTAATATTTTCAGATCCTTTCGAATCGTTACCAAAGAAACCTTCAGTTTCTTTTCTAAGTCAGCAACTTTGATAGAGTCTTCGGATTGTAAAACTTTCAATATATAAGCATGGCGTTGTGCCATTGATTCAAATTCCATAACTGAATTATTCTATTCAAATTTAAACAAAATAAAAATAAATGATGTTAAAAGAAGCATCAATTATTATTTAAAAATAACAAATCGAAACTTTTTTAACTTAATATTAGTTTCGATATATTTCTTTTTATTATTTTTACATTAAATTTGTCATATGAAAAGAGAAGTTTTAATAAGTCAATTGGAAAGTACACCTCACTGGGACGTAATCATTATAGGTGGCGGTGCTACAGGGTTAGGTACGGCGATGGACGCTGCAACCAGAGGTTATAAAACGATATTGGTTGAGCAGGCAGATTTTGCAAAAGGGACTTCTAGTAAGGCGACCAAATTGGTTCATGGTGGTGTACGCTATATGGCACAAGGAGATTTGGGATTGGTGAAAGAGGCTTGCCATGAAAGGGGTTTGCTATTGAAAAATGCTCCTCATCTGACACGTAATACATCATTTGTTATACCCAATTACTCCATTTGGGATAATATTAAATATACAATAGGGCTTAAGTTTTACGATTTTTTAGCTGGAAAATTAAGTTTGGGAAAATCGAGATACATCAGCAAAAAAGAAGTTTTGCGTGACTTGCCCACTGTTTCTCCTAAAGGTCTGAGAGGTGGTGTTGTGTATCAAGATGGCCAGTTTGACGATTCTCGTTTGGCTGTCAATATTGCTGAAACAGCAGTGGATAATGGCGCTTGCGTTCTTAATTATTTTAAGGTGATTGGCGTCATCAAAGACAATAATGGGAAAGTAAACGGAATTAAAGCGAAAGATATAGAAACTAACAAAGAATACGAAATCACCGGAAAAGTAGTGATCAATGCTACTGGTGTATATGCCGATAACATATTGCAGATGGATCGTCCAAATGCACCGCATTTTGTACGTCCTAGCCAAGGTGTACACCTTACATTGGACAGAAGTTTTTTGCCAGGAGATAATGCCTTGATGATTCCGAAAACAAGCGATGGCCGTGTATTGTTTGCTGTTCCTTGGCACAATAAATTAATCGTTGGTACAACCGACACTTTGCGAGAACATCCAGAATTAGAGCCTCGCGCACTTGAAGAGGAAATAGAATTTATACTCAAAACTGCACAACAATATCTAACCAAACAGCCAACTAGAAAAGATGTCTTGGCTGTATTTGCGGGTTTGCGTCCATTGGCAGCACCTCAAGGAGATGGAAAGAATACGAAAGAAATTTCACGTAGTCACAAGATCATGGTTTCTGATTCTGGATTGGTAACTATTATTGGTGGTAAGTGGACTACATTCAGACGTATGGCGCAGGATACTATTGACAAAGCAATTGAAGTAGGCGAAATCCCAGCTAAAGAATGCGTGACAGAACAACTGCATATTCATGGTTATGATACGACGGTGAACCATGCAGAAGAATTACATTTCTATGGTTCTGATCTTAAAAAAATAAAGGAACTAGAAACCCAAGAGCCAGCGCTAAAAGAACGTCTCTTACCTAACTATGAATATACTGTGGGAAATGTCGTTTTTGCCGTACGAAATGAATTAGCTGTCAAAGTAGAAGATGTATTGGCAAGGCGTTTTCGTCTTCTTTTCTTGGATGCAAAAGCAGCCGTTGAAGCGAGCGGAAAAGTAGCGCAGATAATGGCCAAAGAACTTGGGAAAGATCAAGCGTGGATTGATAGTGAAGTTTCGCAATTCGCGCAATTAGCAAAAGTGTATGAATTAAACTAGATAAATATTTTTTAACCTTTTAACGATTGTTGACATGGACTTAAAATCAAAATTTATTTTGGCATTGGATCAAGGAACTACGAGTTCTCGTGCCATTATTTATAATCATAGTGGTGAAATGGTTGCCGTAGCGCAAAAAGATTTCGAACAAATTTTTCCCAAACCAGGTTGGGTAGAGCACGATCCCAATGAGATCTGGTCTACACAATCTTCTGTAGCGGCTGAGGTTGTTGCAAAATCTGATTTGACGGGTTTGGATATTGCTGCAATAGGCATCACCAATCAAAGAGAAACAACTATAGTTTGGGATCGCAAAACGGGTCATCCAGTTTATAACGCTATAGTATGGCAGGATCGACGTACAGCGCGCTACTGCGATGAATTGAAAGAAAAAGGATTGACCGACAAAATCAGAGAAAAAACAGGTTTGGTTATTGATGCGTATTTCTGTGCCACCAAAATCAAATGGATTTTGGATAATGTAAAAGGCGCAAAAGAAAAAGCAGAAAAAGGTGAACTATGTTTCGGTACGGTTGATAGCTGGTTAGTTTGGAAATTTACTCGTGGTAAAATGCACATGACAGATGTAACGAATGCATCTAGGACTATGCTTTTCAATATTAACGATATGGCTTGGGACAAAGAGTTATTGGAAATTTTTGATATTCCAGAGTCTATGTTACCAGAAGTGAAAGAAAGTAGTGAAGTTTATGGCGAAACTGCCACAACTTTATTTTCTACAAAAATTCCTATTGCCGGTATCGCCGGTGACCAACAAGCTGCCTTATTCGGACAAATGTGTGTGGAAAAAGGAATGGCTAAAAATACCTATGGAACGGGATGTTTCTTGTTGATGAATATTGGTGACAAACCTGTCGTTTCCAAAAATAACCTATTGACTACTGTCGCTTGGAAAATTAATGGTAAAACAACTTATGCATTGGAAGGTTCCGTTTTCGTTGGCGGTGCAGTGATTCAATGGTTAAGAGATGGTTTGCAAATTATCCATTCTGCAGCGGAAAGTGAACCGCTTTCTCAGTCTGTAAAAGATACAGACGGTGTTATTTTCGTGCCTGCATTGACTGGATTGGGTGCACCTTATTGGGATCAATATGCACGTGGAGCAATTTTCGGTATCACAAGAGGAACTACAAAAGCGCATATTGCGAAAGCTGCACTACAAGGCATCGCATTTCAAGTATATGATCTTGTAAAAAGTATGGAGTCCGATGTTCATGGAGGTGTGAAAGAATTACGTGTAGATGGTGGCGCTGTTGCTAATAATGTATTGATGCAATTCCAAGCAGACTTAATGCAAAATGAAGTTATTCGTCCAAAAATACTAGAAACAACTTCACTCGGTGCTGCTTATTTGGCAGGTTTGGCTATTGGTTATTGGGATAGTATTGAAGAAACGAAAACTCAATGGGCAAAAGAAAAAGTATTTAAACCTGAACTCAAAAAAGAAGAAGTTGAAGGGCATATTAAATACTGGCACAAAGCTGTTAAAAGAGCACAAGGCTGGGTAGAAGAATAAACTATAAAATCATTTAGCTATTGATTGGTTACGCAATCAGTAGCTAAAATTTTGACTACAGAATAAACGAACGTTTGTAAACTATTAAAATTAACCGAGATAGCGTTTCATCATCGACTATCATTAAATCTTGTTATATGACACAATTTACCGCCGAGTTGATCGGCACCGCAGTATTGATACTTTTAGGAGGAGGCGTATGTGCCAATGTTTCATTAAAGAAAACATTGGGAAATAGTTCTGGCTGGATTGTAATTACTACAGGTTGGGCATTAGCTGTATTCGCGGGTGTAGTTATTGCCGGCCCCGTAAGTGGAGCGCACCTTAATCCGGCAGTGACTATAGGATTAGCAGTTGCTGGTAAATTTGCATGGGCAGATGTACCATCCTTTATTTTGGCTCAGTTTCTTGGTGCATTTATAGGTGCATTTTGCGTATGGCTGATGCATAAAGATCATTTCGATGCAACTGATGATAATCCTGGAGCACAGCTTGGGGTTTTCTGTACTGGGCCTGCTATTAAGAATACGTTTTTGAATATTATAAGTGAGGTTTTAGGAACTTTTGTATTAATCTATTGTGTTTTCCATTTTAGTGATGCCTCCGGTACTGCTGGAACAGATGCCGTAAAATTAGGATTAGGTTCTGTAGGAGCTATTCCTGTTACATTTATAGTCTGGGCAATTGGTTTGTCTTTGGGAGGTACGACAGGTTATGCCATTAATCCTGCTCGTGATCTTGGACCAAGAATTATGCACTCCATTTTGCCTATGAAAGGAAAGGGTAGTAGCAATTGGGGTTACGCGTGGATTCCTGTAATTGGTCCTATTTTGGGTGCACTTTTAGCAGCGTTTATTTACAAGCAATTCAATTAAACGTAAAGTTTTTAACATTTCTCACAATACAAATGAAAAAGATGAACAAACTTCATACTAGAATTACGATATCGCTACTATTTCTATCCGTAGTATTGCCCGCATCAAAAGTGTTTTCACAAAAAAAAGCAAATGACGAGATAGACTCATCGGAAAATAAAACGACAACTAAGGCACCACTATCATTTGATAAAGAAATACAACCTTTTTACCTACATAGTCAAGTAAAATCGATGCACTTATGGCGTGGTCTCGCTGTTACTAATTCATGGATGGTTGCCATGGATGGCGGCGTCGGTACAAACGACGGGAAATTAAAAGCCGGGGTATGGGGTGGATATAGTTCCAACGGCGTGTATAAAGAGTTTGATTACTATGCGATTTATTCGCCAATAAAAAACTTGACTTTTGCTTTGTGGGATATCTATAATTATTCTACAAATGCTACATGGAACAACAATTCATTTTTGAATTACAATGCAGATACAACGGGACATTTTTTGGACTTGTCTGCCAGTTGGACGGTATCTGAAAAAGTGCCATTAAATCTATATTGGGCGACCGTCATAGAAGGTCGCGACCGCACTGTAAAAAACGATGGCAACAGATATTCTACTTATGTACAAGCAACTTATCCAGTATATAAATCCACCAATATGAGTTTGTCATTATTGGTAGGTGGGTCGTTCGCATTAAAGCCTGATAAGGATTCCAAAGCGCAGTTTTATGGACCAAAAGATGGTTTTAACAATATAGGATTTATATTGACAAGGGATTTGCATATTGGCAACTATACACTTCCAGTAAGCATGCAACCATCATGGAATGTGATCGGAAAGCAAGGCAATGTTCAGTTGGCGTTCAATGTTTTTTAACTTTCGCTCATCCTAAAAAGAATACGCCGCTCTTGCAAGAGCGGCGTATTCTTTTTTATTAATAGTTTTAAACTACTAAACCAATTTCTTCTACAAGAAGGACTTCTTGGAAATCAACTAATAAAGAAAGTAGTGTTGGAAAAAATATTCTCAACTCATTAGGTAAAAATCCGAAATATTTTTTGAAGGCTGCTGCGAAATGCGATCCATGTTTATAGCCAATGGATTTGGCAACTTCGGAAATTTTCGTCTGTTCTTCTTGCAGCAATTCTCTGGATTTTTCCATTCTTTTTTCATGCAAAAATCCATATACAGTATTTCCAAAAACTTGTTTGAATTGTTTTTTCAGGTAACACTCATTTGTACCTACTTGCTTGGCTAAATCCATGAGCGAACAAGGTCTTGAGAGGTTGGACATTATAATATCTCTAGCCTCATACATCTTTTCCATATTGCTGGTGGATAAGGGAATTTTGGCTTGAGGTTCTGTCTCTAATGCTATAAACTGCTGTAACAACAACTCTATGACTTTCGATTTCAAATGCAAAAATTTATAGTTAGCAACATGCTCGCTTTCGATAATCTCGTTCAATAGTTGTCGTAAGTGATGTGACATTTGCACATTGTCCTTATTCAGACATTCTGTTTTGCCTAAGACTTTAGCGGCATTGTATTGGGCATGAAATACATGATGATGAGGTATAAACTTTTCAAAATGGGACAAGGAAAAATTGAATACAATAATCTCATCTCCTTTTTTGGCATTGATCCGGAAATGTGAATCATGAGCACCCATAAATAACATTCCATATTGAAACTGTCCAATACCGAATGATGTGTTATTGTCTATCTCTACTTCCAAACTCGGTCCCAGACTATATATCATACTAAAATAGGACTGATCCGATGAAGTCCTAATGATGTCGTCGAATTTCTCTTGGTATACAAAATGAGAGAACTGTAATCCTGGAACCAAAATTTCAGTTTTGGCTATTTCCTTCTCGTTGATGACCAATACGATATCTTCTTCCAATACACTATAACCGTTGATTCTTTCTTCAAATAACGTGCTGGGCGGCATCACCGTCTCTGACATATAGTGCGAACGCTGCTCTCTGTCGTATATTGGCATAGAGGATTCTCTTATCATAAAAAAGTATAGTATTGGTTGAGTTCCGATCTAATGCAAATATCCTTGATTAATAGCAAAGAAAACACTAATAATTGTCAAAATCACGTCAATACTTGTCGTGTGTCAGATAGTTTTTCCTTTTTACGTCTGTTATATTCCCTTTGACGTTGATGGATACCAAGACCTTTGCATTCTTAAATAAGTCGTAACATATTTGATAAATTTCGCAAAAAAAATGTCCTTTA
>QFOI01000480.1:2541-5090 GCA_003241175.1 Pseudopedobacter saltans | reverse complement strand
AACATAAATGGCGTTGGTATTGCTAATAGTTGGGTGAAAAACTTAACAAGAGGTACGTCCTATGAGAAGATGAATGAACAAGCGGAAAAGATAGCAGTTGGTGCTGAGGGGTTAAAGATTTTTCCTTTTGGAAACGGTGCAGAACGTATGTTTCAAAATAAAACTTTGAATGCGCAATTATGTGATGTGCAGTTCAACGTGCATAAAGATGCGCATGTCTTTCGCGCTGTGCAAGAGGGGATTGCCTTTGCGTTTAAATACGGGTTGGATATCATACAAGAAAACAATCTGGACGTTAAAGTGATTAAGGCTGCTCATGCTAATATGTTTTTAAGTCCATTGTTTGCTAAAACATTTGTCAATACATTGTCGGTTCCGGTAGAACTTTATCCGGTAGACGGTAGTGTTGGTGCGGCCTTGGCGGCGGGTTTAGGCATTGGCATTTTCAAAGATGAAGCAGAAGCATTAGGAGGCACTCCTCCTATACAAACTATAGAACCGGAGAAGGATAATGCCGCTCTATTGGCTTGTTATCAGGAATGGAAAGAAAAACTAAATCAATTTTTATCCTCATAAAAAAATAAGAAATGAGTATTGTATTAGGCGAAAAAGAATATTTCAAAGAAATCGGTAAAATAAATTATGAAGGCCCTCAGACCGATAATCCTTTGGCCTTTAAATGGTTTGATGCCAATCGCATAGTTGCGGGAAAAAAGATGATAGAGTGGTTGCCATTTGCTGGTGCCTATTGGCATTCATTCTGTGCAAATGGTTCAGATCCATTTGGAGGCCAAACTCAATTTTTTGCATGGGACGAAAAATCAGAAGTCGTTGCCAAAGCGAAGGATAAAATGGATGCGGCATTTGAGTTTTTTACTAAACTAGGTTTACCGTACTATTGTTTCCATGATGTTGACTTAGTTAACTTCGGCGACAATGTCTTAGAAAATGAAAAAAATCTACAGGCCATAGTTGAGTATGCCCAACAAAAACAGTCAGCCAGTGGCGTTCAACTTCTCTGGGGTACAGCCAATGTGTTCTCTCATAGACGCTATATGAATGGTGCTTCCACGAATCCTGATTTTCATGTATTGACACACGCAGCCACTCAGGTAAAAGGTGCAATCGATGCGACTATCGCACTTGGTGGACAGAATTATGTGTTCTGGGGTGGTCGCGAAGGGTATATGTCTTTATTGAATACGGATATGAAACGTGAAAAAGAACACCTTGCTCGTTTCTTACACACTGCAAAAGACTATGCAAGAAAAAATGGATTTAACGGAACTTTCTTGATTGAACCAAAACCATGTGAACCAACAAAGCACCAATATGATTATGATGCCGAAACAGTTATAGGCTTTTTGTGTGCGAATGGTTTGGACAAAGATTTCAAGTTAAATCTCGAAGTAAACCATGCGACACTTGCTGGACATACATTTACACACGAATTACAATGTGCTGCTGATGCCGGATTGCTTGGAAGTATTGATGCCAATAGAGGTGACTATCAAAATGGATGGGATACGGATCAGTTTCCCAATAACTTAAATGAGTTAGCGGAAGCTTTTTTGGTAATTATTGAAGCTGGAGGATTGGGAACGGGTGGCGTTAATTTCGATGCTAAAATCCGACGTAACTCTACGGATGCGGATGATATATTCCATGCACATATTGGTGGTATGGATACGTTTGCTCGAGGTTTATTGGTTGCAGAAAAAGTATTAACTTCATCACCCTACAAAAAACTTAGGACTGAACGTTATGCTAGTTTTGACACAGGTAAAGGAAAGGAATTCGAAAATGGTAATTTAACACTAGAAGATTTGCGTGCTTATGCCATTGAAAATGGTGAGCCTTCTCCAAAATCTGGAAAGCAAGAATTATTTGAAAATCTAATCAATAACGCTATATAGTTAAGCCATTAATTTTGAAAAATAAGCAGCGTCTATTAATGTATTATTAGACGCCGCTTATGCATTTTATGGGAGTCTCTTGCCATTCATAATGTTGAGGAGTTTCTTTTGGATAGTTGGATACAATTCATCCGATAATAATTTTTCATAACTGTTCATCATTGTTGGATAATCTGGGGGTTGGTTCCAGTTTTTTATATTGACAATATCACTTACTCTTCCATTACTTTCAATTTTGTTTTTGTTGAGGTCGATTAACATTAGTTTTCCTTGATATTTTGTTCGCTTGTCTAAATTAATCGCTATGAATGTTTCGAGTTCAAATCCATAGGTGATCGTTAATGTAAGCAAACTATCGATATTGTATTGCTCTTTAAGGGCACTTAGGTCTTGCATAAAATAGGCTGCATTGTTTTTGGCCTTTTTGAATATGGGAAAAATACTTTTGTCATTAATGTTTTCCTGTATGGATACTAGATCGTAGTTCAGGCTATCCAATATTTTTGTATAAATGTTCAATAGGGAGTCGTATGGACTTATTGCATTTTCCGAAAAAAATGTAAATGCATCATAGAATTTGTCATTTGTTTTCAAAGAGTCTCTTTTGTTATAATCATAAAACATATCTCCATA
>QFOI01000480.1:0-2520 GCA_003241175.1 Pseudopedobacter saltans | reverse complement strand
ATCCGCTAATGGGAATTTCCTTGACTGTGAAAAACTTAGGTCCATAGACATGTAAAACGAGACCAATTTTTTTCTTTTGACCGTAGGAAAACAGCGAAATGAATACAATTAGTGTTGTTAGTAGTATAATCCTTAATAGGTTAATTATTCTCATTATTGTGCATGTTGTTTCGATGAATAAAAAAGCAGCTACTCACGTAACTGCTTTTCAGCTCCCCCTGTTGGACTTGAACCAACGACCCTCTGATTAACAGTCAGATGCTCTAACCAACTGAGCTAAGGAGGAATATGCCTCTTCTTTGAAAGGAGTGCAAATATAATTTAGTAGAAATAAATACCCAAAAAACAACTGTATTTTTTTAATTAAAATATTGATAGTCAAACATGTAGGCAATAAAAAAGCAGCTACTCGCGTAACTGCTTTTTTGCTCCCCCTGTTGGACTTGAACCAACGACCCTCTGATTAACAGTCAGATGCTCTAACCAACTGAGCTAAGGAGGAATGTTCCTTTTCCTTGAAAGGAGTGCAAATATAAGTGCTTGTTTTTTAACAAAAAAGTTTTTTTAGAAAATTATTTTGAGCTGGATAATGCATCCAATGCGGCCTTGATAGCGGGGTCTTTAATGTTATTGACCATGTAAAAACCATCGGGATACCATCGAATTTTGGCAATATCCGCTTTGAGATTTTCCAACAATGCTTCTTTAGCAGCTGGGTTTAGGCCTGAGAGTGAAATGCCTTTTTTATTTGCAAAAACAATTAGCTCGTTCCATTCTACTTCTCCTAATTGAAGTTTTGCATTTAAGTCAACAGCAGACGCATAACTATCGATGGTTGATTTGTGGTTTTCATAGTATTGCAATGCTATTTCGCTGATCCAACCATGAATGTACATTTCAATAGCTTCTTTGGGATGTTCTACCGTGTCATAGGGAACAAATACATCCGGACTGATACCACCTCCGTCATAGACGACTTTTCCATTAGGGGTTTTGTAGGCCTTTCCATTGTTTCTGGAAGTGTCATTGTGCTCTAGTTCACCATCTTTCAATCTTTGTTGCAGTTCATTTTCGTATGCTTCAGTTCCGTTACTATACGGTTTTTGGATACAACGCCCAAGCGGAGTATAGTAGCGCGCTATGGTAAGTCTCAATGCACCTCCATTGGACAGATTGTATTGCTCTTGAACTAGTCCTTTGCCAAATGTTCTGCGTCCAACTATAATAGCTCTGTCCCAGTCTTGTAAAGCGCCTGCTATGATTTCGCTGGCAGAGGCAGATTCTTCATCCACCAACAATGCGATTTTTCCTTTTTCGAAAAGTCCGTCCCTTTTGCATTTATAGTCGATCTTTCCAGTTTTGGAACCCTGTGTGTAAACGACTAGTTTGTCATCAGGCAAAAACTCATCAACTATGTCGATCGCTTGTTGCATAATACCACCACCATTGCCTCTCAGATCCAATACCATCTGTAGTAGACCTTGTTTTTTTAGTTTTTCCAAGGCGATCATAAACTCTGGATACGTCGTTTCAGAAAAATGAGTGATTTTGATATATCCAGTAGTCGGATTGATCATGTAAGAAGCCACTACCGATGGTTTTGGTACGAGCTCCTTTTTGACGGAAATGTTTTGTTTTTGGTTATTTCGAATAATGGTTAACTCTACCTTGCTGTCTTTTATACTTTTTAATTTATGGTGGATGCTATCCGAGGTAAAGTGTTTCCCTACCAATGACAAGTCATTGATGGCAATGATGTGCCATTTCTCGTTGGCTGACTTGGGGCTAGATGCATTCTCGCTGCGAGCCTTCATTCTCGCCTTGCCCTTCAATCGCGCGCTCGTCTTCGAGGCAGGTGTTGAATACGAATAGGCTAGCAGATCAACAAGGTAGCCGCGGGCAGTGGCAGTCGAGGCCAGCCATGACGCGACAAAGTCGGTATCCTGCTTATACTGCCTGTAAGTACCCAAAAGCTAGGCGGGAAGCATAGTGATGGTCAAAGGGCGTCCAAGAAGTGATGAAGAGTGAGGGATCGAAGAAGGGGTGGGGGTAGACTTCTGAGCAACCCAACGGAAATAACACAGCCAAACGGCCAAGACCACACCAAATATCCCACTTTTTATCTTTCTGTTGTCCTTGTTATCTCAGGCCCCCTAATTTGTTCCACAGTCAGGTATGTTGGTGATGCCTATGGAGCAAAGAACCTATAAAACCACATGCACAGAGCCGCGTTTTAGTCACTTTCACCATCTGGCTAGCCACAAGCAGAATTCACTATTCAAAGGCCAAAACCATTCTAACTCTCCGGAAATACAACTTTGAGCATCTTCTCGGTTGGGGTGTGGTCTCGACTGACCCTCATGCGATGGCACCATGTCACCATCCTTGCCTCCTCGCCACCCTCGAACAGGAACTCGCCGCCCTGTTGGTTTGGTTTTCCGACCTTGATCGCAGGATAACCGGCTAGAAGTCCCCGGACAAGCCCGGACGCCGCATGGAAGAAAGCCGAAGTTGACGACT
>QFOI01000050.1 GCA_003241175.1 Pseudopedobacter saltans | reverse complement strand
AAGGTAATACCTTGGCATTTGAGTCGCCGTCTCACTCATGGCTCTCATAACAAAATAACTTACAATGGGTATTCCTAATGCCACCAATATGGCCAATAACGCTTTCTTGTTCATACTCAAAAACTTAAAGTTGGGCAAAGGTCAATAAAAAACCACCGACAAGCGGTGGTTTTAGTATATTTTTTTTGTTGTTATTATTCTTCATGACTTTCATGAGGAGCGTCATCATGTGGAGCTTTATGTTCATTTTCTGGAACTTTACGCTCATTCATCTCAACACTGTAAGGATCATACTTGGCTCTCAATTCATAATAAGAATGTCCATCCGCCAAAAAGGCTATAATAAACCAAATGAAAACCGTCAACGGAATCAATATTAGACGTTTCATAATCTTGTTCTCATGGATCAAGTGCATGAAATATCCCACTATATAGTAAGCTTTAGCCAACATCAAGATGATGATAACACCCTTAACGAAATCACGTTTAAATGATCCTTCTTCCCAAGGCATCATGATAAATCCCAATATCAACTCAACAATCGTAATAACGGTAAGTATAATGGTGATTTTAATGACCTCTTTTTTCCCGCCACCGTGAGATTGGCCTTCTTCGTGCAATTCAGTTGTACTCATATAAATATTGTTAATAAAGTTAGATTAAAAGAAGATTTAGATAAGATAAAAACAAGTAAATACAAATACCCAAACTAAATCCACAAAGTGCCAATACAAACCAGCCTTTTCGATCATCAAATAGGATTTACGTTTGTCAAATGTTCCAGACAAAGTCATAATCAACATGATAATATTAATCAGTATACCTGTTGAAACGTGAAAACCATGGAAACCTGTAATCGTAAAGAAATAGTTAGTAAAATTGGGAGACGCTGCTGTTCCATCATAATTGGAAAAAGGATTACGACCCCACCAAGCACCTTCATGATGCAGATGAATCCATTCCATTGCTTGACAGCCAACGAACATTAGACCACCAATGATTGTATAGATAAGATTTTTTACAACCGCTTTTCTATCATGTCTTTGTCCCGCTTGCACCGCCAATACCATTGTAACAGAACTCACGATCAATATAAAAGTCATGATACTGACGAAAATCAATGGATACTTTCCTTCAATTCCCGGTACAGCATTAAATACCTTATTTGGATCAGGCCATCCTTTAGTTGCAAAACGAGTTGTACCATAAGATATAAGAAATGCACCAAAAGTCAAAGCATCACTAATAAGGAAGAACCACATCATTAATTTCCCGTACTCAACATTACCGGGAGTAATGAAACCATTCCACCATTTAATCTTACCTGAATTAGAAACTGTTGAAGTTGACATATTCAATATTAATTTTCTAAACTAAAAACATTTAAATTATCGCGAAAAAAATGAAAAGGTAAATCCAGAGTATATCCACAAAATGCCAATATATCGCAACAACTTCTATTGGTGTTGCATCATAACTCTTCACTTTTCTCTTATAGGCTTTCAAAGCTGTAACTATCAAAGCTACAATACCCCCAAAAACATGGAGAAAATGTAATCCAACAATAACACCTAAAAAAGATGCAGCAGGATTACTACCATTTCCAAAAATCTGTATCCCTCTACTACCCAAATCCTGAAATCCAAACCATTGGAACAATCCAAACAACAATCCCAAAATACAAGTCAAAGAAATCAGTAAGCGATAGTGTTTTCTTTCTCTTGCCTTAAATGCCCTAACAGCAAGAAACATCGTTATGCTACTTACTATTATAAGAACAGTAGATGTATAAAAAGCTTTAGGTAATCCAAATTCCAACCAATTACTCTGAGCTCGTTTTACTAGATATGCACTAGTAAGTCCCGCGAACATCATACAAATACTGGCAATGCCAATCCACAAAGTAAACTTGTGCGGATGCATACGTCCATTATTGCTGGATTGTGCTACCATAATCATCTTCGAACCTATATGTAGTGTACCTTATCCGCTAACAGCGCTAAGAATACGACTGGTAAATAAATATAGCTGCTAAACATTACTCTTCTTGCAGCCTTGACATCCATCTGAATGTACAATCGTACACATTGCATTATCAAAAATAAATTAGCAATTGTCACGATTATCAAACTAATCCATCCACTAATACCCAAAAAATAAGGCAAAATTCCAACTGGTAACATTACAACGCTATACATTACTGTTTGCATTGCCGTGAATTTTGTTGGGCCTTTTTCGGCAGGCAATAACTTGAAACCAACTCTAGAATAATCATTGTGAGCAACCCAAGCAATAGCCCAAAAATGTGGGAATTGCCAAAGAAACTGAATGCCAAACAAAACCCATCCTGCTACATTGGAAATACCCTTGTCTCCTATGTAAATGTAATTAAAAGGAGAAACCAAATCTGTAGCAGCAACCCAACCAATCAAGCAGGGTAACGCTCCAGGAATAGCACCAGCCAGTACAGCAATAGAGTTTACTTTCTTCAATGGCGTATAAACGAATGCGTAGAAAAAAAGGCTGAACGCTGAGAGCAGGGCAGAATTAAGATTGAAATAGTAATACATCATCCCTATTCCAACACAACCAACGATGGCAGCAAAAATACTGGCATGTTGCGATGACATTCTCCCACTAGCAACGGGACGATCAGCGGTCCTTTTCATATTGGCGTCCGTATCCTTTTCGACTATTTGGTTAATAGCACTGGCACTTCCTGTTACAAACATTCCCGCCAGGAAAAGAATAACAACCATCTTGAAGTTGAACAATATATTCGGAGCTAACAGATAACAAAGAACACAAGTAAAAACAACTGTAAAACTTAAAGTAAACTTCATCAATACCATGTAATCCTTTATCAAAAGGGAAAGGCCAAATGGGGTAGAATCTTGTTTTTTCAATTGTTTTTACTTTATCTGAAATAATATCACATCCGTTAACAAGCCAAAGATATTGATTTCAAATACCTATCAAAGAACTAGTTATAAAAAATTTTATTCTTAATGCGTCTCTTCATCATCACCCACAGGTGTAACCTGTGTCACATATTCACGACCATCTTTATTGTAATCATAAGGCCATCTATGAACTTCAGGAATTTCTCCATCCCAGTTTCCGTGCCCAGGCACGATTGGTGTAGTCCATTCCAATGTATTGGAGTGATAAGGATTTTGTTCTCTCACCTTACGGCCTTTATACATAGAATAGAAGAAATTGAACACAAACAAGAACTGAGCAAAGAAGGTAATAATCGCCGCAACACTGATGAATTTGTTCAATTCAGCAAATTGCTTGAAAGACTCCCAAGTGTCATAAGTATAATATCTACGAGGCATGCCAGCCATACCTTCATAATACATTGGCCAGAAAATACAGTAAGCACCTACTAACGTAATCCAAAAATGTATGTCACCTAATGTATTGTTCATATAACGACCGAACATCTTAGGATACCAATGGTAAATACCGCAGAACATACCAAAGAAACCAGCCACACCCATTACAAGGTGGAAGTGAGCAATAACAAAATAAGTATCATGGATGTGGATATCGATAGCGGCATTTCCCAAGAAAATACCTGTCAATCCACCAGAAATAAACAAACTAACAAATCCGATCGCAAACAACATACCCGGTCTGAAAATATTGTTACCTCTCCAAAGTGTCGTTATCCAGTTAAACGCTTTGATCGCAGATGGAATCGCAATTAACAACGTTAACAATACGAATATTGACCCCAAGAATGGATTCAAACCTGTAACGAACATGTGGTGCGCCCATACTAAGAATGCCAATACAACGATAGCTGCCATAGAACCGATCATCGCAGTGTAACCGAAAATCGGTTTACGTGCATTGACGGACATTACTTCAGAGACAAGCCCCATCGCAGGAAGAATCACAATGTAAACTTCAGGGTGACCTAAGAACCAGAACAAGTGTTGGTAAAGAATCGCATTACCACCTTCATGAGAAAGTGCACCAACTCCATTTACGAATATATCTGAAAGATAAAAACTTGTACCAAAGTGACGATCGAAAATCAACAATACAAATCCAGCTGTCAATACAGGGAAAGACAATACACCCAATACTGCTTGGAACATCAACGCCCATACCGTTAATGGAAGACGTGTCATGGACATCCCTTTTGTCCTTAGGTTCAATACAGTTGAAATATAATTCAAACCACCTAACAACTGAGAAACCACAAACAAAACCATGGAGATTGTCCAATAGTCCATACCGGCACCAGAACCTTTAGAAGCATCAGCCAAAGCACTCAAAGGAGGATAAGCCTGCCAACCACCGGCAAAAGGACCCGTTTCCAAAAACAAAGAACACAACATTACAACACCACCCAAAAAGAAGAACCAATAGCTCAACATATTCATTAATGGTGATGCCATATCACGCGCACCTATCTGAAGAGGAATTAGGAAATTGGCAAAAGTACCACTAAGACCGCCAGTCAATACAAAGAACAAAAGTACTGTACCGTGAATGGTAATAAGCGCATAATAAGCATCTGCTGTTATGTGTCCTCCTGGAGCCCATTTTTTACCTAACAATTCTTCCAAAATAGGAAAAGATTGATCAGGGAAACCCAATTGCAAACGGAAAACCACAGAAAGCAAACCACCAATAATCGCCCAAAAAATACCGCTTAACAAATATTGCTTAGCGATCATTTTATGGTCGGTACTAAAAATGTACTTAGTGATAAAAGGTTGATGATGATCATGTCCATGACTTTGTTGATGATGTTCAAACTCATGTTCAATAAATGCCACATCACTATGTAAAACCAAATCGTTACTCATACGTAGACCCTTTTATAATAAACTATCTTAAAATATAAATTCTTAAACCTATTTTCCTGCTGCAGTAGAATCTGTTGATGGAGCCACTGGAGCCGCAGGAGCTACTGCAACTGTTTGTGGAAATGCTGTTGCATATGCCGAAGTTTGTTTAGATATCCACTCGTCATATTCTGCCTGAGTAACCACAACAATTGTACCTTTCATAGAATAGTGGCCATTACCACACAACTGATCGCAAGAAACTTCATAGGAGAAATTAGGATTTCCTGTTCGTGCAATCATTTCCTTTGTTGTGTATTTTGGAGTAAACCAAAGTGTTGTTGGTGTACCAGGAACAGCATCCATTTTCATTCTAAACCATGTCAAACCAAAATCATGTATAACATCACGAGAATTAATGATGAATTTAACTGGTTTACCTTTTACTATATAGACTGTAGACTGAGAAACAATATCATCCATTGTAGCCGGATCTGCCTTTTGACCCATCGCCGCACTATCTCTCCAAACCAAACCTAAAGGATTGTTACCGTCATCAATATTCTTGAAATATTTCTTTCCGAAAACGCCATCCTTTCCTGGGTAACGGAAAATCCATCCAAACTGCTTACCAGTAACTTCTATTTGCATAGCGTTTTTAGGTGCATCACCTGTAAACAAAGCCCAAGATCTTAAACCAAATACAATCAATATTGCTAACACGATTGTCGGAACTGTTGTCCAAACTATTTCTAGTTTACTATTGTGCGGATAAAAATAGGCTTTCTGACCTTCTTTATGTTGATACTTGTAAGCAAACCAGAATAAAAGGATTTGAGTAACTATGAATACAAAACCAGTTAATGCGATTGTAATCCATAACAATGTATCCACTTGCTCACCCTCAACACTAGAAGAGCCCAAATGCATATTTGTTTTTGGATACAAAATCTTATTGCACCAATAAACACCAATAAGTCCTAATACAAGAAAGGTTATTAACAAAAAACCATTAACCTTGTTGCTTTGCTTAAATGCCTTGTCTTTGCCACGAAGGATCGCGACATATTCACTGGCTTTGGAGACTTGAAAAATCACCAACAAAATCAATAAAATAACTGCAATAGACAACCACATGAATTATAAAATTTATCGTATTATATTACTTAAATACCTTTTCTTAAAAATCTACTTTATCCAATTAAGTATGATGAACAATACTTTCTTTTATAAATGGATGATAAAGAGGTATCAAAGGTTTTTTTGTCAAATTTCGTCCTGCCAACAAGATAATCAAACCAATATAGAATGCTGCAGTTCCAAAATCTAACCAACCCAAAGTTATATGATGATCTCTAGAAATACTACCCATTACCATTTGATAAAAATCCAACCAGTGACCAAATATGATCATAACAGCCATAAACGTCATGATAGCATAGTTTCTTTTGGCAGATTTTGTCATCAAAATCAATATCGGACAAACAAAATTAATAACTAACATTAAGAAGAAAACACCTTTGAATTCACTTTGGATTCTGTTTTTGAAGTAAACAGTTTCTTCTGGAATGTTGGCATACCACAATAACATGTACTGTGCAAACCATAAGTAAGTCCAGAATATAGAGAACGCAAACATGAATTTACCCAAATCATGTAAATGCTCTTGATTAGTGTATTCTAAGTATCCTTTGTTTTTCAGATAAATAACAAACAATACAATCAACGCTACACCAGATACAAAAGTAGATGCGAATGTATACCAGCTATACATGGTACTGTACCATCCACCATCAATACTCATCAACCAGAACCAAGGAGTTACAGACCCTACAGTCAATGCAAACCATACTATAAACAAGGCAGCTGCAACTGTATTACGGAAAATATATTTTTTAGCCGTAGAGAAATCCATTGGACCTTGATCTGCTTCAGAAGATATCTTACGCATTTTAGCACCTAGCAAACTCCACAAAACTATTGTAATAACTGTCCAGAATATGAAAAAGCCGGGATTCAAAAAACCAATCTTTCCTTTGATAGTAGGATGCGAAGCAACAACTTTAGGATCTAACCAATCATAAATATGTCCATTACCAGTTACAACAAATCCTATCAATAAAGCACCAGCTATGATACCAAAAATCGGAACAATAGCAGAAATCGCCTCTGCCACTCGTTTAAAACTTTGTTGCCATCCACCCATTGCCAATGTACATGCGCAAAGGAAAAACATTGCCGCATTACATATCAACAAAAAGAAAATACTATTATACATAAGTGTACCCCAGTAAATTGCACTTTCTTCAGGTTTAGAACCCTTTGTAACAAAACCTAAAATAATAGCTATCAGTCCAACAATGATTAACCCATATGACCAGGTTTTCATTTTAGAAGGTACTTCGAACTGTAATTTCAATGAAGACATACTATTTCTTTTATAATCGAATATTCTTGTTCAAAAATTATTTACTCGCTGTAGCAGAAGAATCAGTTGCTGCCGCAGGCGCAGCCGTTCCTGTTGCAGCTGCTTGTTTTTCTTTAATATAATGGATAATCTCCCATCTTTGCTTTCTACTCAATTGCGAAGCGTATGATCCCATCATGTTAAATCCGTATTCTGTTGCATAAAACATTTGTCCATCAGGCATTGCCAAATATTTTGCACCTCCAATGAAGTTCGCAGGAGCGGCCGCATAAGGACCATCAGAACCGTCAGAACGTGTATGCAACGGACCTGCACCATCTAATTTGGCACCATGACAAATACCGCAATAAATCAAGTAAAGGCGCTCTGCCTCTTTACGAGAAGCATCCGTCAATGCCGGTTCTGGATTAGGGATAGCACGAGAAGCAACATAATTAGTTGTATCTCCAGCTTTGTCCTTCTCTATTGGAAACGGATCACCCTCACCTCTGGCTATCGTACCATTTACAGGCTTATTGTTATAAAATATTTTAGAGCCAGCATCTTTTTGATTTTCCGTGAAAACAGAAGAATCTCTTTCCGCATAAGTTTCATATGCACGGCTATAAAACATATCCGGCATGTAAACCCTATGAGGCTTACGATTATTATTACCGCAACTTACAATTGCCAAACTTGACAACCCTAAAAATGCTATTACAGAAAATTTCTTCATCAGTAAATAATTATACTACTATATTGTAATAACCAAAAATCAATTAAAAATTAAGCTTCAATCTGTACATCGTGAATCAAATGTGGTTCATCATCCACATCATAACGACCATACCACCATTCAGTCTCTGCTACTTGCACATTAACCTTAGACGCTCCAGTACTTTTCAGAAAAGCTTCCAAGTCTTCTACATTGGTTTTGCTAGTACATTCTATTGGCATAACGAACAAATCGTCTGTCGCTCTTGGATCAAAAATGTGCTTTTTAACACCAGGAGCCAATTTACACAACCACATAAACGTCATCACCATACCAACCGCCGCAAACAATACAGTCAACTCAAATGTGATAGGAATAAATGCTGGCAAAGCAAAATGCGGTTTACCATCATAAATCTGAGGCCAATCACTGGTCAATATCCAAGTCATACATGACAAGGCTGTAGTTGTACCTGTAATACCAAAAATAAACCCAGCAGTATGCAAACTTGTCTCACGCAATCCTAAAGCATGATCTAAACCATGCACGGGAAATGGAGTGTAAACATCATGAATCTTGTAACCAGCTTCCTTGCATTTTTTGATTGCAGGGAATACTTGATCATCATCTTCATAACAAGCTACTACAAATTTCTTTTTTGCCATATTTAAAAGCTTTAAGCTTACTTTTTAAAAATTTCTAATTCGTTCTTATCCTAGTGTGCATATTCGTGAGAAAACTCTTCAGCTGTCATCGCTTCAGCTGGTAACATTTTTTCATGATAATTATCACCAGTAGTTTTCAATACAGATTTGATTTCCGCAACCGCAATTACTGGGAAGTATTTTGCAAACAGGAAGAAACATGTAAAGAACAAACCAAATGTACCTAAGTAGAATCCTAATTCCCAAATTGTAGGACTGTAATAAATAGTCCAAGAAGATGGAAGATAATCACGGTAGATAGAGGTAACAATGATTACAAAACGCTCGAACCACATACCTACGTTGATCAATATACTCATGAAGAATGTCAATGCTATATTACGACGTAACTTGCTGAACCAGAATATCTGAGGAACAATCACGTTACAACTCATCATACCCCAATATGACCAACCATAAGGACTAAACAAGTTAACACGGCTATAGAAGAAAGCATACCCTTCATATTTGTTCTGAGAATACCAAGCCATGAACAATTCTGTCAAATAAGCGCAACCCACTATAGAGGCTGTCAACACTATGACTTTATTCATCGCTTCGATGTGACCCATTGTAATGTAATCTTGCAATCCCAATACGTGGCGCACCATCAACAACAAGGTTTGTACCATCGCAAAACCGGAGAATACCGCACCCGCAACGAAATACGGGGGAAAGATTGCTGTATGCCAACCAGGTATTACGGATGTTGCAAAGTCAAAAGATACAATTGTGTGTACAGACAATACTAATGGAGTTGATAAACCAGCCAAAACCAATGACAGTGATTCATGTCTTTGCCAGTGTTTGGTAGAACCACTCCATCCAAATGCTGCAACACCATATAACAATTTGCGAAGTTTCGTTTTTGCACGGTCACGAACAGTAGCGAAATCAGGTAACAAACCAGAATACCAGAATAACAACGAAACCGTGAAATAAGTAGAAATCGCAAATACGTCCCAAAGCAACGGAGATTCGAAATTAGGCCATAATGAACCTCTTGTATTTGGATAAGGAAGTACGAACATTGCCATCCATACACGACCCATGTGGAATATCGGGAACTGACCAGCACACATAACGGCGAAGATTGTCATCGCTTCCGCAGCGCGGTTTACACCCGTTCTCCATCCTTGACGGAACAACAACAAGATGGCAGAGATCAAAGTACCAGCATGACCAATACCAACCCACCATACGAAATTGGTAATGTCCCATCCCCAACCAACAGTTTTATTAAGATTCCATTGTCCGATACCATACACCACTTCTTGATATACGCTCAATACTCCAAAACCTAATAAACACAAGGCGATAACAAAACCAATATACCAAAGTTTCGTAGGTTTTACCTCGATCGGTTTGATAATGTCTTCTGTAATTTGGTGATAGGTTTTATTGCCTTTCACCAATGGTTCCCTTACTTCTGATTCGTATTTAAATAATGACATGGGTATTATTTATAACCAATTAAATTTTCTAATCAAATATTTCAATCCTAGTGATGAGCCGCTTCCGCTTCTTCGTGTTCGTGAACAGTTTCTTCATCACGGTTTCTAACCTTAGCTAGATAATTGACATTTGGCATGATGTGCAATTGTTCCAATGAGTAGAACATTCGTAATGGATTCTCGCGACGCACTTTAGAGATTGCACTGTTAGGATCGTTAACGTTACCAAATACGATACAATCACTAGGGCAAGATTGTTGACATGCTGTACGCACATCCCATTCGTTGTTTTCCCCACTTTTCAATTTACGACCTTCACGTTTTGCGGTCAATTTACCTTCCTGTAATCTCTGAACACAGAAAGAACATTTTTCCATTACACCACGTGCACGAACAGTAACATCAGGATTCAAAACCATTCTTGTTAAATCATCATTCATCTGGTGAACTGCTGGATCCAATACACCGACCAATTTTTGATCTTGATTATTTTTGAATGAATCAGCACCTGTATAATCAGCCCAGTTGAAACGACGCACTTTATAAGGACAGTTGTTGGCACAATAACGTGTACCAATACAACGGTTGTAAGCCATCTGGTTCAAACCTTCTGTACTGTGGTTAGTTGCATTTACCGGACAAACGTTTTCACAAGGAGCATTGTCACAGTGTTGACACATCAATGGTTGAAATACAACTTGTGGATTTTCCATATCGCCACTGTAGTAGCGGTCGATTCTCAACCATTCCATATCATGGAAACGTAGAACTTCGCTTTTTCCTACCACAGGAACGTTGTTTTCAGCTTGACAAGCCACAACACAAGATCCACAACCGGTACATGTATTCAAGTCAACGCTCATCGACCAATGAATACCCGGTTTTTCGTAATATGGATAAATGGTACCTTGCTTTTCGAAATTTTCGATACCACCAAATTCTTCTAATTCGTGTTCTCTTTCTTTATAAATTTCCTTAGGGTCCTTACGGAAATCTGCTAAGGTCAATTCCTTCATTATTTCCACACGTTTACCTTGCTTAGTATCGTAAACATTGTGTGTTTGTATTAAGGCTACTGGATAAGTGCTATTTGTCTTTTCGACAGTTGCATTAACTGATTTATAGGAAAGATTACCGTTAGCATCTACAGAAACAAAAGGATAAGCATTTTTACCCACACCTGCGGCAGTTTTTCCTGTTTTTTCGGAACGACCGTATCCAAGTGCAATACCGATAGTATTAGGTTCTGTACCTGGTATAATGATGATTGGTAATTCTAATGGCTTATTGTTAACTGTAATTTTTACGACTGGTTTCTCTGGGAAAACTTCGTAGTGGTCAGCACTACCATTGTCTTCCAAGTCAATACCAAACAAAGATTTCGCTAAAGAAGGGCTAACAACAGCATAGTTGTCCCAAGTTGCCCTTGTTACTGGATCAGGAAGTTCTTGCAACCAAGGATTGTTTGCACCTTGACCTTCTCCAATAGAACCTTTTGTATAAAGGACTACTTCATATTGACCAGCTTTTGTTGCGGCAGATGCAGCAGCAGATGCAGCAGCTACAGCTCCAGCGTTAAAAGGAGTTCCAGAAATAACAGCAGTTGCTGGATTTAATACACCATCTTGAATGGCTTTTTCCCATGCAGCGATATTGCCCAATTTAGCTACCCAAGCAGCTTTAAGATATTCTGCATAAGTACCTGCGATACCTGCATAAACCATCAAGCTTTCTTGCCATTGGCGAGTTTTGAATAATGGATTGATTGTAGGTTGTGTAAAAGAAAAATATCCTGCTTTTGGTTCTGCATCATCCCAACTTTCAAGAAAATGATTAGTAGGGACTTGATATTTACACAATTCAGCAGTTTCATCCAATCTTTCAGCAAAAGAAACGGACAATGGGACTTTTTTAAGTCCATTGTTGAACTGCTCTGCATTATAATAATTGTAAGAAGGATTTGCACCCAATACAAACAAAGCACCGATAGCACCTTGATTCAATTGTTGAACTAATCCGGCAAAATCACTGTCTATACCTTGACGATAGTTAACAGGAGTTGACCAATCTATGGTAGTACCGTTAGCACCAACAGCTTCGTTGATAGCGTTTACTACTATTTGAATATTTACATCATTGCTTCCACTCACTACCAAAGATTTGCCTTTAGCAGCTGCAAGAGCTTTAGCTATTTTTTCTAATCCTGCTTTGGTTTTAGCATCAGAAATACCAGCAATTCCCTGTCCACTAACAGCGCTTAATAAAGCTGCAGCTACTTGACCTTCTTGGCTTGGCTTAATGATAAAACGTTCGTCAGCATTGGCACCCGTCATGCTAAGCATGCTTTCAATCTGAAAGTGCTTACTCATTTTAGGATTCTTCTCGTCCAGCTTTTTACCCGTTGCGTATTGCTTAGAAAATTCTGTTGGGCTCAACCATGTACTTAAAAAATCAGCACCCAAACTAACAATTACATCTGCATTTTCAAAATGATAAGAAGGAATGACCCTTTTTCCATAAGTTGCTTCATTCGCTTGAAGTAAAGCGGAATAGGAAACTCCATCATAAGTAACTTGACGGCTTCCTGGATATTTAGCCAAAAACTGTGCAATGACAGCTTTGGATGTAGGAGAAACAACAGAGCTTGTTAAAAGTACAACTGGTCTACCACCAACAGATGCTAAACCTTTAAGTATTTCTTGGTCTATCGTTGCAAAAGTCGTTTCTTTTCCTGCTATTGTAGGAAAACGTAAACGAGCAGTATCATAAAGATCCAAAACTGATCCTTGAACTCTTGAAGAAGTACCACCAGTTAAAGGAGACAACTCGTTTCCTTCCAATTTGATAGGACGCCCATCTCTAACCTTAGCGATTACACTCGCAACATCTCCATCTTGAATGTAAGTCGTAGCATAATAGTTTGCCTGACCTGGAACTACATCCTCAGGTTTGTTGGCAAAAGGAATAGATTTCTCTACAGGAGTCTGACAACTCGCAGCAATAGCTGCTGCAGCTGTACTGAATCCCAAATATTTCAAAAAGTCTCTACGAGGAGTCGCTGTATCTAAAAGTCCCTTGCTTTCATCAAATGGTATCTGTGGCTCATTGTTACGAAACTCATCCTTAACAGTAGCCTTGTATGCCTCTGAATCATTCTTTTCACCAAAGTTTTGCCAATACTTTCTGTTATCCATTTATGGGAATTTGAAAATTTTTAAAATTCTTTCTACAATCTCTTGCTACTACAATATTAGTAGTGGCATTTTTGACATTCTGTTCCACCAATCATCTTAACCGTCACTGAATCTATCTTTCCTGATGCTAATTCATCATGATACTTTTCGTACATGCTATAGAATCCATTATCCTTAAACTGAACTTTTGTTGTGCGGTGACAGTTGATACACCATCCCATTGTCAATGGTGAGAACTGTTTCATTTCGTCCATTGCTGTTACTTCTCCGTGGCAAGTCTGACAAGCTACTTGTCCAACTTTCACGTGTTGTGAGTGGTTGAAGTATACGTGGTCAGGTAGGTTATGGATACGTGTCCATTCGATGGGTTTAGCTTGAGAAGCATCCCAATCACCTTTACCAGAATATCCAGCATATTTGAACAATTTTTGGATTTCTGCTGTACCATTTACTTCGTTTCCATCCTCGTCATGCAAAGGAGCACCACTATATTCTGTAATCGCCTTGTGACAATTCATACAAATATTAACGGAAGGAATAGTAGCTTGC
>QFOI01000479.1:2591-3266 GCA_003241175.1 Pseudopedobacter saltans | reverse complement strand
GCAATAATTGGGGGTCCATTCTTTGTTTGAAATCTGGATTGATGTATTCAAATAGGATCATTCCTTTTTTATCCAATACAAAAACAGATGGGACTGGCAATAGTAAATCCGTATCCATACCTCCAGTTGTGGTAGGTAGCATTTTTTCATAGTTTTTAGGAGCGTGATAGGCAATTCCGAATTGTTGAGCAAGTTTTGTATCCGCATCAGACAGTAAAGTATAATCCAGTTTTTGTTTCATCATACTTTTGGACAAATTATCAGGACTATCAGTACTCACAGCCACTAGTTGAATGTGCATACTATCCAACCAAGGTTTTATTTCTTGCAAACCGGAAAGTTGTAAAGTGCAATATGGACACCAGCCACCTCTGTAAAATACCAATATGGTCGGTTGCTTTTGAATCAATTCTGATAAGTCTTTTGCATTTCCTTCGTTGTCTTTCAAAGATGCATCTGGTATTTTTTCTCCAATTAACAGCGGGCTAATATCTTCCGGACTTTGCGGGATATTACTCATTTTACGTTCTTTCATTTCCATTTTGTCCATCTTCTTCATCTGTGCATTTCCTCGAAAGGTTTGCAGAAGCAATAAGGTGATCAATAGCAGGAGACTATAGTTTTTAATTTTAAACATATTGATATTTTTATAGTTGAAAATATTGTTTTCGTAAG
>QFOI01000479.1:0-2568 GCA_003241175.1 Pseudopedobacter saltans | reverse complement strand
GAATAACGCCATCCCAAATGCTCAAAAATTGTCTATTGGTTTGGAATGACGTCAGTAAATTATTTTATTCTATTGGAGTGTAACTTTTATGAATTTGTCAATTGTTGGAAGGGATACAAAAGGATTGTTGGAAGGAACTTCCGTAATATTTTGACTTTCGACTATAGGAGACCCTCCTAATGCGGCTTGTGCATAACCTGCACCTGGTAGTTGGCTCACTGCCGTGCCATCGTCAAACAATCCGATACTGGTTGAGTAATCACCTGGTGTATTGCCATCGATGACAGTTTTGGAAGCGAAAAACCAATCGTTGGACAGTCCCCACATAGTTGCAATAGCTATTTTGTCTCCTTTCTCTATGTCTAATTGTTGAGATACCATACTACCGCTTTGTCCATTCACCATAGGCAACAGCACTGTAGAAGTTGCTGCAGGCAATACATACACATTCTTAACACCACTTACAGTTTTCAGATAAGCGGCAATACCGGAAGCATCACCCGTTTGCGCCAAGTTTTTCAAGCCGTGTCCTGCATCTATTTGACCCGCTGTATAGATAGGATTGTCAATGCCTTTGTAGACAACGACTAGTACCGGAGAAAGAGGTGTAAATATACCCGTTTGGCTTGCAATATATTGGCCAATCAAACTGTTGTCTCCCATTTCAGCCAAGTTAGTCAGCCCATTCGCAGTAGGATTACCCGATTTGTATATTGGATTGGGACTTAACAATGATCCTCCAACATTGTATGACACTGCCCAGACGCCAGGACTGAACGGGGTAGGATTGGTTGTATTGCCTGAGGTATTATTAATGGTTAGAGTGAATTTAGAATCACCATTGTATTTCAATGTGACTTTCATTAGACTGGAAGCCGCGGCGTAGGTATTTCCTTGCGCGTCGGTTCCGTTAACCTCCATAACATTTTGGGAGGAAGAGACTGCAACGCCAGGATGCTGAACTGCTGAGCCAGGAATTTGATTGATGCGTGTACCATTGTCCCACAATTTTATACTACTAGAAACATCGCCTTCAACAGGATTGCCATTGGTATCAAAAAGCGTAATTCCCGGATTTGCTGGCGCAAAAAATAAATCGTTGGACCAGCCATACATTGTTGCAAACGTTACACTCTGTCCCTTACCTGCTGAAAATTGAAAACTTACAGATTCGCCCGGCATTACAACTGGGGCAGCTCCATCGTGCTTAAAAGTTCCAGACTCGACTAAAGGTCTCGACTCTAATACGTTCTCTATGGAAATGGTATGGGTCGTTGTCGGTTGCGTACTATCCATTCCTTTATGGCAGGCTGTGAATGCTATAGGCAAAAAAGCCATGGTCGCAATTGGTTTAAGTGAGTTAAGCTTCATCGTTTCTATTTTTATGGATTAATTTAATAACACAAAATTGAAACTTGAGGCAGGTTTAAACAATGACTAAAGCACCCGAATACTTGACGATTTTTCCTTTATTTGGGAAAAATAATTTGATCACTATAAAATCATAGTCGCATTAATATGATGAATGCAAAAAACAATTACTATTAAAAGTTAAATTGAAAGTTGTTTATACCTCATTCTTATTTGAAACGAAGATTTAATGTGATAATATTTGATTGGAGCGTAACATTATTGAAGTAGTGGCCAAATCGGATTTCCATCATATTAATCCTTCTGATTCCTAATATGCCATTGGGTGGCGATATGCGTACGCCTGTTCCTATAAAATGACTCGTAAAATTGGCGTAGTCATAGTTGCTTACGTAAAAATTGTCTGCATCTGTATGTGTTCTGTATGGGGCAAAATATTGCATCCCCCATTGTTTATAGAACCTATAAAAGGGACTAATAGATACAAATGGAGAAATCTTGATTGGAAGTTCAATATCTGCCGTATGCGCTTTTAGGCCCCAATTATCCCAATAATATCTGTAATAAAGCCTAAATATAAAATTGTCTCCGAGGAAATAGTTGGCACGAACGCCCAACGGTAATTTAAATCTAGTAGAGGGTAATTTTTCTTGGTGAACACTACTATCCTGAAAGTAAACTCTGTGAAAAGGTAAACTCAAATAACCGTTTTGTTCAACAAAATCAGCCATAAACATTACCAGAAATTGTTTGTTGATTATTTGCGAGTAGGACAAGGATTGCTGGAATGTATTTCTGTTTGCCGAACCATAGTCTATATGTTCCTCTGGCTGCGTTGAGGATCTTAATTCAATAGGAGTAACTAATTTTACCTTATCAAGATACATTTTGAATCCGACCGAAAGCTCTCCCATTTTATTCTTGGTTTTGTGTGCGTACTGCGCATTAAAACCATAAGACATATAATCAAACTCTTTTGAAGAGGACACTCCAAGTGAATAGTTAGACCCTTTTGCTTCATTTTCCACACTCCAAGTAACGGATGGGTATATTCTGGTGTCCGCATGAGATGCAGAACTATTGGCTTTGAGATCTATCATATCTGAAGACGCAGAAGTATAATGGTCTATACCCAATCCAATATTTAGATTCTGTTTCCTATTGTGAGCGTCTTGTCTAATCATATTGACCTCAATA
>QFOI01000478.1 GCA_003241175.1 Pseudopedobacter saltans | reverse complement strand
GAAGGATTTTTTCATTGTCATCACCTTTAGTTAAATAATCATACGCTCCATTTTTCATCGCTTGAACCCCATCGGAAATATTTCCATAAGCTGTCATCAGTATGATTAACGTATTTGGATATAGTTTTAAAATATGGGAAATCATTTCCACTCCATTTCCATCTGGCAGTCTTACATCACAGAGAATCAAAGGCAATTTTTCCTTAGATAACATCTTCAATGCAGTCTTGAAATCACCAGCTTGTTTGACTTCATAACCTTCTCTTTCAAGAATCCTAGCTAATAAACTCCTTAGCTTTATTTCGTCATCGATGAGTAGTAGAGAAAAATGCATTGTCTAAATTCTAATTACGAATGATACATTTTTTTTAAATCCCAACATTAAGATCTTGTATGAATGCCGCAAATTTACAATGGCTTTGTTGGTTTTATCAAATATTTTATTGCATACAAAAATAGAAATGTCGGCCATCTTGACCGACATTAAAAATTAGCTTTGAACAACTTTTGTCTTTTTGGATTTTTTCTCAGGTAATTTTGCTTTGACCAAAATTCTTTTCTCCTCCACATAATCCGAAACATTTTTATAAAAACTATGTTTCTTCGCCTCTTCCAATAATGCGACTGCCTTTTTATAGTTTCCGAGTCTTTCTTGTAGGAAAGCCTCCAAATAGAATATATTGGCCTTATCTATCCCTTTTATGGTCTTAGCGAACAAAATTGCTTTTTCCGCAACTTTGTAGTCTTCGTTCAATATCAAACAATTGATATAATGTCCATAAATATTAATGTTTAGGACATCTATTTGCAGAGCTTCTTCAAAACATTCTATTGCTTTGTTATAGTCTTTCAACATTTCGGAATAGACTCTTCCTAACAAACAATGTGTATCCGCATCATCGGAATCATAGGACAATGCATACTCTAGATTCTCAATACACAAGGACATATCGTAATTGAAATTATCCAAAGCTAAAAAGTAATACTTACTTTTCATGATGATCTCTTTTTTCCAGTAATAACTAATAGGGTTTTGACATAAACATACGCAGCCAAAACCATGTTAGTTTATGATAAATTAATTCTTAACAGATTTGGATTAAGATTTGTTATAGTAAACAAAACAATCCATCTTTAATACTTCGGGATTATTGACACTGCTATGAGTGGACGCAACCACGAAGCACAGTTGCCATAAGAGGCAATCTCATTGCGGTATATTGTATTTTTAACATTGCTTCGTGTTTTAAATTTTGGATAAATAATTCAGGTTGCAAAATTATTGACAATTTTCGAATTGCAAAATATTTCGATATTTTTTTGAATAAATTATGTTGGGCCATAAACAAAAGCGAGTAGCAACATTTATATTACTACTCGCTTTTATGCTTAAATCTTTATATTTTAATTGTTTCTTTTAAGAATCAATAACATACCGTACAAACTAGTTTTTTTTACAACTTAGTAATGTTTATAGCCTCTGGACCTTTTTTGCCCCTGGTCACTTCAAATGACACCCTGTCATCGGTATCCACAGAATGAATCAACGAATTGACATGAAAGAACAAATCAGTTTTGTTGTTGTTCTCCTGAATAAATCCAAAACCTTTTTCATGATTGAAAAATTTAACGACACCTTTTTTTGTTTCAGCCAAAAGACGATCTTCTAATTTCGGTACAGATATTTGAATATCTTCTATGTTAACGTCTTTTTTAGTCTTAAAATCAATCGGTGTACTGGTCAGATTTCCGTTTTCATCCACATAGGCCATCATGTCAGATAGATCAGCGCCCTTTGTAGATTGCATCTTTCTAAGCTCTTTGCGTTCCTGCTTAGCCATTTGTTTTTCTCTTTTCTTTTTTTCTTTTTCTTTTTTGTTGAAAGTTTCACTCATTTATAATATTCCTTTCTTTAATGTTTTAAAATATATAATAACAAAATTCATTGCTCAACCATATATCTAAATATATTGCTATTGATAAATACACAATAGCCAACTACTAATTAGTAGAAAGTAAGATAACTGGGAAAGTCTGAATTTCTGTTGGATAAACATAAAGGTACGATTTTTTTGGTATATAAATGCAAATTTCGAGTGTTTTTGAATGACGCTCTGCAACAAAAAGCTACGTTTTCGCAAATTTGAGGCAGACATTTCCGAAAATAATCACCCCAATCTATATTTCACTACTTTTGACATTAGCTTCCCAACATGTTTGGGGATATTACCAATGACCATTTTATACCGTTTTAATGTTTAAGATTAAAAATAGTTACAGCCTTACTCGCTTTGCCATCTTATTGAGCATATTGAATTTTGTCTTATATCATTTCCCGTTTTTTCGTTTCGTAGCCAATAATGTCACCCCCGGCAGTTTTAATGGCATCATCATCATCCTAAGCTTGGTCGCTCTTGTACTCGTGGCAAACTTTTTCGCCTTTTACCTTTTTCTGTTTTTGTCCAAGATCGTAGGTAAAAGCCTATTGGTGTTATTTTTTGTACTCAATTCTATTTGTGTATATTTTGCCAATACTTATCACGCTATTATTGATGAGAGCATGATTGGCAACGTCA
>QFOI01000477.1 GCA_003241175.1 Pseudopedobacter saltans | reverse complement strand
CAGATGCACAGAAAAACACGCTTTATTTGGCAGTAAATCAAGTCATCTTAGGAGCCATGCCTTTAGAAAGTTACAAGAAATTCCATACAGATGCAATTCCATCCGAACAAGAAATTGCTATTTTGAAAAAATATTTATTGCAAATTTCCCCCACTAAAATTTCTGATTCTGCAGTCGTAAATAATGCCAATGAAAAATTTACCAAATGGATGAATGGCAATATCACATTTAACAACAAAGTACAACCTGCTGCCAATGGAATTGAATTTATAAATGGATTTCAACAATGGAAAGTGATTGCAATAACTGACCGTTTTGACAATAATAGTTTGCGTGTAATTTATGGAAATGACATTGCTGTAAATGCGATTAAATCTGGAAATATCAATCCGTGGCCGGACGGAACAATTTTCGCAAAAGCGGCTTGGAAATCTGTCGTTGATAAGGATGAAAATGTTTCTCCTGGCGAATTTTGGCAAGTAGAATTTATGATCAAAGATCAGAAAAAATATGCCTCCACTGATAGCTGGGGCTGGGCAAGATGGCGTGGTACGGACTTAAAACCTTACGGCGCAAAAGCATCATTTACTACAGAATGTATGAACTGTCATCAACCAATGAAGGACAATGATTTCGTATTTACACTTCCATTCCAATTAAAAAATCAACAAATTTTGAAATGAGAAATATAGCATTTTTTATAGTTACCATAAGTTTCCTAATAACGAGTTGCCATTCTAATAAGGTTAGTAAATTCAACGAAAATGCAACTATACATTCTATGGATTCCTTAATTAATCCGCAAGAATGGAATGTAATTACCACATTTACCAATAGAAAAAACAAAACAATTTCTATACTCTATGGAAATGAAATTGCTAGTAATTATTCCAACAAAAATATGGATGTAAAATATCCCAATGGTGCAAAAATAGCTTTAGCCACTTGGCAATCAGAAGAAGATCCCAATTGGTTTGGTGCCAACATTCCAGACGATGCTCAATCTATAGAAATCGTAACGATTGCAACAAATTCCAATCCAGGTTATAGTTTGTATAAAGGGAATAATTTGAATAAAATAGAAGTTTCAGATACCACAAGAGTAAATAAAATTTTATCCTATCGTGCGATGATTTTACCAAAATAAACGAAGTAATATATAAACCATTTACTAAAGCAGCTTATTTCAATATCAAGTTTAATAATTTTCACATACCATTGAAATAGTCATAATTATTAATCCATTTCAGGTCGAAGGAATTTTATACAAGGATTTTTTTTAAAAAATTCTTGTAAGGAACTTTTCCCACCTGCGTCTGTGTAATGGATTAAATCACAAAAACATTACAATTATGACAACACAAGAGATTGCAACCGCATTGGTAAGCTTGCTTAGAGCAGGTAGTTTTGAAGAAGCGCAAAAAACATTTTTGGCAGAAGACGCCGTAAGTATTGAACCAAACGCTTCTTTTTTCCCAGAAAAAACGGAAGGATTAGCGAATATTTTACAGAAAGGCGCCAATTTCAGAGCGAGCATTGAAAAGGTCAATGGTTTGGAAATTTCCGATCCATTAGTTGCAGGCAATTCGATTGCGCTCACATTTACTTTGGATGCAGATTTTATCGGCAATGGTCGCGTGGTATTTACCGAAATCTGCGTGTTCTCCGTTGTCGATGGCAAGATTGCCAAAGAAGTTTATTTCTATTAAAAATATTTGTAAGGAAATTTTTCCTGTTTCGTCTATTCTAAAAAATCATTTAAAAATATTGAATTATGAAAAAATTATTCATCGCTGCATTCGCCTTAACTATAGGTATCGCAGCAAACGCACAAACTGCTAAAAAACATGATAAAGCATCTTGCGCAGCACCCACAGAAAAAGCGGAAAACTATGTAATGATGTACAAAGGAAAAATGATGAAAATCGTTGATGGAACACCTTCTCCAATGACAGAAACCGTAAAATTGAACAACGGTGCGAAAGTCAATACCGATGGATCTGTAAATCTTCCCGATGGTAAAAAAATCAAGATAAGAGAAAACGAAATGGTGACTATGAGTGGCAAAATGTCGATGTACAAAGGAAAATAGTTGGTTTCATCATTTATGTTTTAACTTTAGGTAAGCGGTGATTCGTCGCGCTTACCTCTTTTGGTAAAAAATAACGCCGATATGAATTCTAGTAGAAATATTCAAGCCAATAAATGGGTAAAAGAGTATGCCGATTATCTGTTTCACTTTGCGCACCAGCGTGTGGACGATGTGGAGTTGGCTAATGATTTGGTGCAAGACACTTTTCTTTCAGGTTTGGAAAGTAAAGATTCGTTTGAAGGTCGTTCAAGTGAATTGACTTGGTTGCGTACCATTTTGAAAAATAAAATCATTGATCATTATCGCAAGCAAGCGTCTGGACTCAACAAAGTAATGGTGGATGTTCCGGAACAAAATGAAGCCGTAGATTTCTTTGACGAGAATGGTATTTGGAAAAATGAATTTGCACCAAAGCCTTTTACAGACAGGGCTGACGAGAAATTGCACGCAAAAGAATTTTATAAAATATTGGAACTATGTATGAAAAAAT
>QFOI01000049.1 GCA_003241175.1 Pseudopedobacter saltans | reverse complement strand
TGGCAATCTGTTGCGCAGTGTAAGCTGCAGATGCGTGTGGGATCGCATAATGCACATGCATCAAATCCAGATTGTGATTTTTGATTACATCCACCAAAGTACTCGCCAATGCTAATTCATAAGGTGGAAATTCGAACAAAGGATAATCTGGAACAGGAACTTCATGATAGAATATATTGGCGCTAAAAAGACTCAATCGCACCGGTTGCCTATATGTTATGAAATGAATCTCATGCCCTTTCAATGCCAACGCTTTTCCCAATTCCGTTGCCAAAACACCACTACCACCAAATGTCGGGTAGCAAACTATTCCTATTCTCATGCTGAGATTTATGGTTGTTTTACAAATTGTGTGATTGCTTTCTCTGCTTCGATGCATGCCTTATCCAGATCATCATTGAGAATGATCATGTCAAATGAATCTTTCAAAGAGATTTCGTAAGACGCTTTGTTCATGCGGGTTTGGATTTTTTCTTCAGAATCCGTACCTCTACTTCTCAGTCTTTTTTCTAGTATTTCTATAGAAGGCGGTTCTATGAAAATAGACAATGTCTGTTGTGGAAATTCCTGTTCAATATGTATGGCACCTTTTACGTCAATATCCAACAACGGCGTTTTGCCTTCTGCCCAAATGCGTTCTATTTCGGAATACAACGTACCATAGTAGTTGTCTTTGTAAACCATTTCCCATTCTAGGAATTCGTTGTGCTTTACCTTCTCCCTAAATTCCTCAGGGCTCATAAAGTAATAATGGACACCATCAATTTCCCCTTTTCTTTTTTCCCTTGTCGCAGCGGAAACGGAAAAAGCCAACCACTCATTGTTTTCTAAAAGATAATATGCAACGGAAGATTTTCCGGCTCCGGAAGGAGCTGTCAATATGATAATTTTACCTAAAGCCATAATCAAAGCATTTAAAAAAAATCAATGTGGATTATTTCATCCATTTTACTTTTTCGGATAATGGAACGTTTCTACTTCCCTCTCTTGTAGTATCAGAATATCCTAAATAAATCTGTCCAATCACTTGGTCTTCTGGTCCCAATTGTAAAAACTCTTTGAACTCAGGTTTCAAAGTAACACCACCTGTACTCCAAAGAGCGCCAATACCTGCCGCGGAAGCTCCCAACAATAGATTTTCTACTGCTGCGGAAACAGCACATATCTCTTCCAAAGCTGGTATATTGGGATTGTTTCCACGTTTCATATATACTAATATATTATGCGAAACGGTTACACAATTGGTACTTATCTTATCATAAGTTGCTTCTTTGAATTGATCTACCGGTGTAATGGATTTATACAAGTCCGCCTGCGCTTTCGCAAATTGCTGCATGGCATCACCAGAATAAACCAGAAAACGCCAAGGTTCTGTAAGCGCATGTGTTGGAGCCCAATCGGCCAATTCCAATAATTGCTGTATTGTTTCGTCAGGAATAATTTTCCCGTTCATTGCCATCGGCTTGATACTCCTTCTGGTTTGGATACATTCGGCTATCGCTTCAAAATTTTTCATGGCGCAAAGATACATTTTGAAATATAATAGTTGCGGTCTCATGTAGAGTTATAAATTTGCCAATTATTTAAGACTATTTTCATCATTATGAATCATCTCCGCTATTTAACCTTATTAATTTCTCTTTTCCTTTTTCATTCTCAAGATTCTATTGCACAATCTGACGAAAAACCAGTCAATCAAACAAAACAGTACGAATTATTTAATCGGATACTGAGCGATAGCCAACGATTTAACCTACACTTTCAGGTCACATATATTAACCAAACCAAACCCAGAATGCGTTCTCTGTATAGCGATTCTCTTAGTTTGCTAGGTCCAAAAGAAAATCAAAATTCCATGACTGCCACAGCCTTTATTGGTGTAAAGTTGTGGAAAGGAGGTTACGTCTTCGTCAATCCAGAAGTTGCTGGAGGTTCTGGTCTTTCTGGAGCACAAGGCATGGGAGGATCTTCCAACGGAGAAACTTTCCGAGTAGGAAATCCTTCACCTACCTTGTATCTTGCTCGTGCTTATATTGAACAAACATTTCCCTTAAGTAAAAAAACAGAAGAACAAGTCGATGATGAGAATCAGTTAGAAATGCAAGTACCTGATGATTATCTCAAAATAACTGTTGGTAAATTTTCTTTGGCAGATATGTTTGACAACAATGAGATGAGTAATACACCGAGGACACAGTTTATGAACTGGGCTTTAATGAATAATGGCAGTTGGGACTTTGCGGCCAATGTTCGAGGCTATACTTATATCGCTGCAGCGGAGTTAGACTATGGATTTTTAAACTACAAATTAGCATTTGCCAACCTTCCAAAGGTAGCAAATGGAGCTGACCTCAATACGAAAATCAGTCAAGAACTCGCCATAAATGCACAAGTAACAGCCAAATATAAAATCAAAAACTATCTTGGTCATTTGGGCGTATTATATTTCAACAATAAAGCGGATATGGGTGATTATGCGGAAGCATTAGCGATTGCAAAAACGAGTGGAAACATTCCTAGTGTGATCAATACCCGCCAACAAGGAAGGCACAAATATGGATTTGGGTTAAATGTGGACCAAGAACTACCACATGATATTGGTTTATTTGGACGATTTGGATGGAATAATGGAAAAACAGAGACATGGAATTTTACGGAAATAGACAATACTGCCAGTGTTGGAGCCAATGTAAATGGTGGTTTATGGCATCGCATCCATGATGTCTTGGGTCTTGCCGTTGTCAGTAATGGACTATCAAAAGACCATCGCGATTATTTGGCAGCAGGAGGTTATGGTTTTATTTTGGGCGATGGTAAATTGAATTATGCTCGAGAAAATGTATTGGAATTCTTTTATAATTTCAAGCCAACAGATAAGCCACTTTGGATTACAGGAGATTATCAACTCGGCGTTAATCCTGGTTACAATAAAGACAGAGGCCCTGCGAATATCTTTTCACTAAGGGTTCATACGGAGTTTTAGAAAAGGTGGAGGGTTTGAGGTGTGAGGCATGAGGTAATTTTTATTTTATTTACCTGTAAAACTCAAGACATTTTCTTACATAAAGGACAAAACAGATTATCACACATCTTACAATTCAATGTCTCTAAATGGGTTTTCTAAGGCATTGACAATGAAAATGAATCTACCATTATGGGACTTGTCAAAATTGTAAGATGGAATATTGCCCATAATAAGTTGTCTGTAATATCATGGCTTGGTTTTAACAATTTACCCCTTTTTCCTCAAACCTTATGCCTTATGCCTTTTACCTCAGACCTTATTTAGAATAAACGGTATTTTCTTGCTCAGATACACGTATAAATGTTGTTCGCTTAGTCAACTCTTTTAATTTAGAAGCTCCAACATAAGTACATGTAGATCTCAAGCCACCAAGAATATCTTGTATAGTATTGGCAACTGCGCCACGATAAAGCACTCGAACAGTTTTACCTTCTGATGCACGATATTCCGCAACGCCTCCACTATATTTTTGCATAGCCGTAGAAGAACTCATACCGTAAAACTGTTTGAACGTTTTTCCATTTTCTTCAATAGTTTCCCCACCGCTTTCATCATGTCCTGCTAGCATACCACCTAGCATAACGAAATCTGCACCACCTCCAAAAGCCTTGGCGATATCACCAGGTATTTTACAGCCACCATCCGAAATAATCTGTCCGCCAAGTCCATGTGCAGCATCCGCACATTCGATAATGGCAGACAATTGAGGATAACCAACTCCCGTCTTTACCCTAGTTGTACAAACAGACCCTGGTCCAATACCAACCTTAATTACATCAGCACCAGCTAATAAAAGTTCCTCCACCATTTCCCCAGTCACTACATTTCCGGCGATAATAACTTTTTCAGGATGTTGTTGTCTTGTCTTTTTTACGAAATCAACAAAGTGCTCCGAATAACCATTCGCTACGTCAATACATATAAATTGAATCTTCGGTTGTAACTGTAACAATGTATTTAATTTTTCCGCATCATGAGTGCTTGTTCCTGTGCTAGCCGCAATATAACTATAAATACGCTCGTCCTTTTCATATAAAAAGGAACTCCACTCATCCAAACTATAATGTTTATGTATAGCTGTTAATAGTTTCTCTTCTGCTAATGCTTCTGCCATTTGAAAAGTTCCTACAGTATCCATATTTGCGGCTATTATCGGAATACCTTTCCAAGTTTTTTTGTTATGGAGAAATGTAAATTCACGTTCTAAACTCACTTGAGATCTCGAACTTAAAGTAGATCTCTTCGGTCTAATCATCACATCTTTAAAACCTAACTTAATCTCATTTTCAATATGCATATTCTTTTCAATTAAAGTACCTATAAATGTAAGATTTCTATTGTTAACAAAGAAATAATAACTGCGCATTGATCATTTTGATTTTAAAAATAAATTTGATAAAAAATATTAAATATTAAAACTCAAGACATTACTTTGCATCTCAAAACTTAAAAAATTTATGAAAAAAACTAAACTGCTACTAACACTACTATGCTTATGTGCCTATGTAGCAAATGCTCAAGAACAAGGAAGTATTGAATTTGGTGTAGGCGGAGGTATCAACTTTGCAACCATAACAGAAGGAAACAACACAAATGACAACGGTGGTGTCAGGACTGCTTTCAATGCTGGTGTATTTGGGGATTTCTTTTTTTCAGATAGATGGAGTCTTAAAGTCAAAGCGTTGTATGATTCCAAAGGTTGGAAAAATGGCTATGTTGAAGACTATGATAGCTATACTTACTCCGAAGGCGCCATGAAGTTAAATTATGTCACGGTTCCCGTAATGGCCAATTTTCATTTTGGCAAAACAAGAAACTGGTATGTAAATTTTGGACCTTATGTTGGATTTCTTACAAGTGCGAACATTCAAGGCTATGATGCGAAACCGCTATTTAACAGTGTGGATGCAGGACTTGCGTTTGGTATCGGGGTTAAGATTCCAATATCAGAACGTTGTAAGTTTTTTGTGGAATATGACGGACAAGCAGGGCTTGCCAATATAGCTAAAGAATCAGATGGTTATTCCTTTAAAAACAGCCGTTTCGGATTTAATGTAGGTGTTGCTTTTCCTTTAAAATAATATGAATAGTTTTAAATTAAAAAAACCGAAAGCAATTGCTTTCGGTTTTTTGATACATTATTCTACTACTGGCCTTAACCATTTTTCAGCAGTTGCTTCATCCCAATTTTTTCTATCTGTATAGTCCTTGGCTTGATCAGACATTATTTTTCCAACACCGAAATACTGGCTTTTGGGATGACTAAAATACCATCCGCAAACGCTTGCCGCAGGATACATTGCCAACGATTCTGTCAGTTCAATACCTATAGTATCTTGAACTTTCAGAAGATCAAAAAGTTTATATTTTTCAGTATGCTCCGGACATGCTGGATAACCAGGAGCCGGACGAATTCCTTGATATTTTTCTTTAATAAGTTCATCATTATCCAAAGTCTCGTCTTTGACATAACCCCAATAATCCAAACGCACTTTTTTGTGCAGCAATTCTGCGAATGCTTCTACTAAACGATCGCAAAGCGCTTGTAACATGATTTTGTTATAGTCGTCGTTTTCTCGCGAGAATCTTTCAATATGCGACTCAATACCTTTTATAGTTACCGCAAATGCACCCATATAGTCCTCCTGTTGAGGGCTGATAAAATCAGCCAAAGAAAGGTTCGGTTGTCCCTCCGCTTTCTTTATTTGTTGGCGCATAAATTCTAAATGAACTTCCTTATTTTCATTTTTTACGGTAATAGTATCAGCAGATGTTCTCTTAGCTGGCCAAAAGCCAACTATACCTTCTGCAGAAACCCAGTTTTCTTCCACTATTTTATCCAATAGTAAATTAGCATCTTTAAATACTTTGGTCGCCTCCTCTCCTACTACCTCATCCGTAAGAATCTGCGGATAGTTACCATGCAACTCCCAAGCAATAAAAAATGGTTTCCAATCTATAAATTCCCTGATTTCGGAAAGACTATAATTATGAAATACTTTAGGTTCTTTCAAATTGGGAACAACTGCTTCAAAACCATTCCAATCTATATTGACAGGGTTCTGCATAGCTTCATGATAGGACAGATAGTTCTTAACTGGTTTTTTGTTTTCAAAATTGGTTTTTAAAACGGTGTATTCCTCTTTAATTTGACTTAGAAAAGGTGTTTTCAGTTGAGGATTTAATAACTGACTAACAACTCCCACACTTTTGGATGCATCCAATACATGAATAACACCATTTCCATATTGCGGTGCAATCTTAACAGCCGTATGCATCCTTGACGTCGTAGCGCCTCCAATCATTAATGGAAGATCCATGTTGCGCTTTTTCATTTCGGCAGCAACGTTGACCATTTCATCCAAAGACGGCGTAATCAATCCACTCAAACCTATCACATCGACTTTTTCTTTTATGGCAGTATCCAATATCTTTTCTGCAGGAACCATTACGCCAAGATCAACAATATCATAGCCGTTACAGCCTAATACAACACCAACTATATTTTTTCCAATATCGTGCACATCGCCTTTAACTGTCGCCATTAATATTTTGGGAACACTAGAACCTCCACCCAAAGGATTATTTCTTTTCTCTTCCTCTATAAATGGCGTCAAGTAGGCCACACTTTTTTTCATTACACGCGCACTCTTAACCACCTGAGGCAAAAACATTTTTCCTGCACCAAAAAGATCTCCAACTATATTCATCCCATCCATCAAAGGCCCCTCAATCACTTCCAAAGGTTTGGAAAAAGATTGTCGCGCTTCCTCTGTGTCACCGTCAATATATTCGGTAATGCCATTGACCAAAGCATGAGCTAATCTTTGAGCAACTGGCAATTGACGCCAACTATCATCTTTCTTTATTTCTTTTCCCGCAGACTTGACCGTTTCGGCAAAAGTGATCAGTTTGTCTGTAGCCTCACTATTTTCATTGTTTCTATTCAGTATTACATCTTCACATAATTGGCGTAGTTGAGGTTCGATCTGATCGTACACAACCAACTGCCCAGCATTAACGATCCCCATGTCCATTCCCACTTGAATCGCATAGTAAAGAAATATACTATGCATCGCCTCACGTACCGTCTCATTCCCCCTAAAGGAAAAAGAAAGGTTACTAACACCTCCACTGATATGTACGAGTGGAAATTTTTGCTTGATGATTCTCGTTGCCTCTATGAAATCTACCCCATAGTTGTTATGCTCCGTCATACCCGTTGCCACAGCAAAAACATTCAAATCAAAAATAATATCCTGAGGTGCAAATCCTACTTTTTCCGTTAAAATATTATACGCCCTTGAGCAACACTCAATACGTCTATCAACCGTATCTGCTTGACCCTTTTCATCAAAAGCCATCACTACAACCGCTGCGCCAAAAGCAAGACACGCTTCCGCATGCGCAACAAATTTCTCTTCACCTTCTTTTAAAGAAATGGAATTGACAATACATTTTCCCTGTACGCATTTCAACCCAGCTTCAATAATGTCGAATTTGGAAGAATCAATCATAACAGGAATTTTCGCAATATCCGGTTCCGCTTGCAAAAGATTCAAGTAAGTAACCATCGCCTTTTCTCCATCCAAAAGAGAATCATCCATATTGATGTCGATTACTTGTGCACCATTCTCCACTTGTTGACGTGCAACAGCAAGCGCCTCTTCATAGTTCTCTTCTCTGATTAGACGTGCAAACTTTTTGGAACCTGTTACGTTGGTTCGTTCTCCTATATTGATAAAATTGCTTTCTGGGCGGACGATTAACGGCTCAAGTCCGCTCAGTTGCATGTAAGGTTTTATTGTATTCATAACAGAAGGATGCGGTGCAACTATTGATTTACACCATTTCCAGATTAAAGGCTTTTTTCTAAAACAGGTAAAGAACGTGGTTTAATTTTTTTGACATTATCAGCAATATGCTTGATATGATCCGGAGTCGTACCACAACATCCTCCAACTATATTGACCAAACCTTCATTGGCCCATTCTTCAATAAAATGGGCAGTCTGGTGAGGCAATTCGTCATATTCTCCCATCGCATTTGGTAGACCAGCATTAGGATACGCAGAAACAAAGCAGGAAGCTATCTGACTTAATTCCTGGATATGTGGGCGCATCTCTGCTGCTCCTAAGGCACAGTTAAGGCCAACACTCAAAGGATGAGCATGCATCACTGAAATATAAAAAGCTTCCAAAGTCTGTCCACTCAAGGTCCGTCCACTTGCATCCGTAATCGTTCCACTAATCATGATGGGCAATTCTGGGCGACTGTTATCTCTGAAATACTTTTTGATCGCATAGATAGCAGCTTTGCTATTAAGTGTGTCAAAAATGGTTTCCACTAAAATAATATCGACGCCACCTTCAACCAATCCATGAACTTGTTCATAATAAGCTTGTGCAACTTCGTCAAATGTCACTGCACGGAAACCTGGATCATTGACATCTGGCGACAAGGATAATGTTTTGTTGGTTGGTCCGATAGCACCCGCAACGTATTTGCCTTCTTTATTTTCTGGATGTTTTTGGTAAAATTGTTCTATCGCTTTACGTGCATTTTGGGCAGAAGAAAAGTTTATTTCATGTACCAAACTTTCCATCTTGTAGTCACCCTGCGCAATAGTTGTACCACTGAAGGTATTGGTTTCAATAATATCAGCGCCAGCTTCAAGGTATTTAAGATGAATGGCTTGGATGATTTCAGGTTGAGTAATGCTCAATATGTCATTGTTTCCCTTGATAGGAAAATCCCAATTTTGAAACCGATCTCCTCTGTAATCTTCTTCTGTTAAATGATACTGTTGGATCATTGTCCCCATAGCACCATCAATAACCAGAATCCTCTCTTCCAACGACTCTTTTAATGTCTTCATAAAATCTTACTTTTTACCTAGGTACAAAATCCATAAACAAGACCAAGGCGAACAAAATTACGAAGAAAATTCCTTAGTGGTCATCTTATTGATTCCGTCATTAATAAAGACAGATAGCTAAAAAATTCCCAAATTCGTAAATGTTAAGAAAATGCTATAAGTAGTTTTGCAAAAAAATCTGATGCTATATATAAAATCGCTTCTTTTATCCATTTCATTACTCTTAGTTTCGTTTCTCTCCATAGCACAAAAGAACCAGGAAGAAAACAATCTTGCATCCATAAAAGGGAAAATCACATCTAATGACGGTGTTGCTATAGAGTTGGTTCCTGTTTCTATCGTAGAGCTTAAAAAAGAAACATTAACAGACAACAACGGGCAATACTCATTTGAAAATCTTTTACCGGGTCGATATACCATCCGTATCCAGATATTGGGTGCGCCACAAAAAGACACCATTATTTCCATAGAACAAACAGAAGATGCGATCATCAATTACCAACTACCCAAAGAAAATATCCAATCTTTACAGGAAGTACGTGTCATGAACAATACCAACAAATTCTCCAGAAAAGAGAGTTTCTATGTAGCTCGTATGCCATTGAAATACATTGAAAATCCACAAGTCTACAATTCCGTATCCAAAGAATTGATAACAGAGCAAATGGCGGTAGATCTTGGCAGTGTTGCCAAAAACGTTCCTGGCGCAGGGATACCAATGATTGCCAACCAAGGTCGTGTAACCTTTCGTTCAAGAGGTTTTGATACGGAACCCAATGCCAGAAACGGTGTCGCAGGTGCTGCTTTTTCATTTCTGGACAATGTAAACTTGGAACGTCTGGAAGCCATTAAAGGACCTTCTGCAACGCTTTTTGGAAGCAATATTGCCAGCAGCTACAGTGGACTTTTTAACCGTGTTACCAAAAAGCCTTTTAATGACAAGGCGGGAGAATTGTCTTATACGGGTGGTACATGGAATTTCAACAGGTTGACGTTGGATTATAATACTCCGATCAACCAAGACCGGACTGCATTATTTAGATTAAATGCAGCTACGACTTTCGAAAAGAGCTTCCAAGACAATGGATTCACTAATAGTTTAGCTTTGGCTCCAAGTTTTTCTTATCAAATAAATGACAGATTAGCCTTGACTTTCGACGTGGAATTTGGACAAGCGAAAGGAACGTCAGTTGTTCGCTTTAACCCATCTGTAAGAACACCTAAAAATGTTTCCATTGTAGATATGAAATTTCCTTACCGAAAAACATTTTTAGGCGACGACATTCCATACACAACTCAGATGTTGAATATTTTTGCACAGGCGAATTATAAAATATCAACTAATTGGACATCCCAGACAATCATTTCACGTTCCAGATCCACCATCAATGGATACATTACCGCTTTGGCAGGCCAACCTGGGGATACGACCATTAGGGTCAATGTCATCGCAGGTAATACAAACTTCATTGCAACCAATCTCCAACAAAATTTTATTGGTGATTTTATGATTGGCAATTTCCGTAACAGAATGGTTTTCGGATTGGATTACTATAATAATTCAAATTCCTTTGATAGGACAACTGTTAATAGTGCTCCAATCAGTTTTATCAATCCTCCATCTAATTTTAGATTTACCAAATTTAAGATAGACTCTTTAACATCAACATCTGGTGCTACACCACGTAAGGAAACAAATGGCGACAATACATATGCAGCTTATGTTTCTGACGTTTTCAATATTACAGATAGACTTTTGGTTATGGGAAGTCTAAGAGTCAATCGTTTTCAGTCTGCAGGAACATATAATATATTAACAGGTCAGACAACTGGTGGGCTTAGTAATAATGGCCTGACAGTCGGACCTTATGGGCAAACTGCCCTTTCACACAAAGAAGGTCTTGTTTATGAATTACTCAAAAACCATATTTCCCTATTTGGAAATTATATGAGTGCTTTTTTCAGTGCGAGTGGAGTCGATAAAAATGGTAAAGCTTTCGTACCAGAACATGGTACTCAATTTGAATATGGTATAAAAGGTGACGTTTGGAATCATAAATTAGTGGGAACCTTCAGCATTTACGACATACGTGTCAAAGATGCCTTAAGACCAGACCCTGAAGATGCCAATTATAACGTACAAGACGGAACACAATATAGTAAAGGGTTCGAGCTAGACATTACTGCTAATCCATTGGAGGGGCTCAACATAGTTGTTGGCTATGCATTCAACAATAGTAAGTTAACACAATCCGACTCATTGACAGAGGGTCTAAGACCAGGTGGATCAGGACCTCCTAAAACATTTAATTTCTGGGCTAGTTATCGCATTAGTCACGGATCACTAAACGGATTAGGTATTGGCTTTGGCGGTAATACAGGGAATACCTCATTTCAAACAAATACAAGATTCTACACAGGTGGAAGTTTGCAATTAGTAAGAGTTTCTATTCCATCCTACGCAATGTTTGATGCAACTATATTCTATGATCAGCCAAAATTTCGAATCGGATTTAAAGTAGACAATCTAACAAGCGAAAAAGCTTGGTCAGTAAGGTTAACACCACAACCTCCTGCTCGTTTTTTGGCTAGCGTCGCTTTGAAATTCTAAACACTATTTACTAGTAATCATTTGTCCATCTGTAAATTTGTTATATGAAAAAAGGAATTGGAATTATAATATTTCTAGTTTTGGTTCAATATAACGCATTTGCAGATGGTTATTGGTTAGAACTGACTGGAAGTGGGCATAGGGGAGATACGCTTTTTATTAAAATAAGGTATGGAGGGGTAGATGAGCAAAAACATAGATATATCAAATCTGGCACAGCCTTAGACAAAATGAATGGCTTTCATCTCTACATTATTGATAATGAGGGAAAGAAAAAAACAATACCAATCCAACAATTTTCCAATTATTGGGAAGGTTGTTACACGCCGAAGGCGAATGGCTCTTACAGAATATTGGCTATTGACTCTACTTTACCTGTTGTCGAAAGATCAGATACATTACAAAATATAAAACCAATACAATATTTATGCTCTTTGTATCAAGTCGGGAATACTAATAGAGTCATTACAAATGATCAATATTTAGACTTGATTGCAAATATTAACAACAATACGGTTCAAATAAAATCTTTTATAGGAAAAAACAAGATTGAAAACAACCACAAACTAAGAATATTTTACCCAGGCAATCATGATGAAAGTTTAGATATCAAAAACAATACAAGCGAACTACTATTAAAAGAAAAAGGAATGTACCTTATCCGTCTCGACTGGGTTGAAAAAAAGAAGGGAATCTTAAATAGAAAAAGATTCTACTCAATAAGACACAGATGCGACTATACTCTTTACAACCGATAAAATTTTACAGAGACAATTTGAGTAGAGATCTTATAACTACAGAAGAACAAACGGCACCAAATGTTGCGGGCATATAAGACATTGTTCCGTAGGCAGACTTTTTATAGTTGGAACCATCTGTCATAACTAATGATTCAGCTAAAGGTTGCTCACTCGAAAACACAGCGTCAAAACCCTTGTAAATTCCCTTTTTTTTAAGCATTTTCCTTACTTGTTGAGCGAATGGACAATTATAGGTTTTGGATATATCCGTTACTTTGATTTGTGTCGGATCAATACGACCACCGGCTCCCATACTGCTGACTATTGGAATATTGAATTTTATGGCCTGCCCCAAGAATGTAATTTTAGGCGTAACACTATCTATAGCATCAACTATATAGTCGAACTTGTTATGTTCAAAAATAGCTTTTACCTTATCAGGAACAACAAACGAATCAATAGGTATAAGATCTAATTCTGGATTGATAGACTTTAATCTTTCATACATTAGCCCAACTTTCTTTTGTCCATGTGTAGTAGCCAGAGCAGGTAACTGCCGATTTCTATTTGTAGGATCGACTACATCTCCATCAATAATAGTCATACTACCGATACCATTCCTTACTAGAAACTCAGCCGCAAATGACCCAACACCACCGAGTCCGACTACTAAAACATTAGATTTACTAAGTATCTCCAATCCCGTCTTTCCAACAATCAATTCAGTCCTTGACAACCATGAAAAATCAGTCATTCCCATCTGAAAACATTTTTAAAGTTTTGTTCGACTTGCAAGGTAATTTTTTCAAAGGAAATATTTTTCAACAAAGCGGCTTGTTTATAGACGTCTTTTATAGAAATATCGTCTTCATCCGTCTCAAACAGAATTCTATTTTCGGCAATATATTTAACGGTTTCTTTTGCAATGCTCTTTTCTTTTAATAAAGACTTCCCAAATGAAAAATAACAATCAAGCTCTAATAAGGGCTTTAGATGTTCTATTTTATTATTTATACCATGAATAACAACAGGGATCTTGACCGATTTAAGTAAAGTAGCAACTAGGTTAAAAGATTGAACACAATGCACAATCAAAGGTTTCCTTAGCTTGTTTGCTAAGTCAATATGCAATTTAAAGATTTCTATTTGGAGCTCCATATTGCCAACAATCTTATCCAAACCACATTCACCAATAGCGACAACATTTGAGATATTAGAAAAACTTTCAATTTCTACAAAAGCTTTCATGTCAAAATTCTGCTCTGCTACACGCCAAGGATGAATGCCTACCGAATACGTATATCCATCTTCAAATTTGTCATTGCATTTATAGTTAATGATCGCTACAATATCTTTCGATAAATTAAACCGATATGTATGACAATCGTAAAACATACAAACAAACATACTAAATTCTAAGTTCAAAAATACAGTTGTACATTTAGACCAGAAAATATAGAGAGTATGAGATCAATTATGGTACTACTGATAGGCACATTTATTTGGACAAATATGTATGCTCAGACAAATGAGATACCGCTGGTAGAGGATGGTGTTTCCTATAAATTAGCACAATATCGAAAAAGTAGATTAAAACAAATACACTACGAACTAAACTTGAATATATCAGAAAATAATCTTTCAGATATTGATGGCACAGAAACTATACGATTCAATATTACAAAACAATTCAAAAATG
>QFOI01000476.1:2617-4009 GCA_003241175.1 Pseudopedobacter saltans | reverse complement strand
TTGTTTGGTTGAACTTGAATATGTACCTAAACCTACAGACCCAAAAGCACGTAACCTAAAAAAATATCTATCCCCAGCTTTAGGACCGATTGCAGTATTGGAAGCATTCACTGCTGGTTTAATATGAAACTCTGTTTCTAACAATATAATTGAGGTTGAATTTGGATTAACCGATAGTACAATAGGTAAAGAAGATTCGACACTACTAGGGACCATATTGGAAACAGAAGATCCGTTGGTAGACGGAACTATGATCTGCGCATTGTTTGTGTTTCCCAGTATACTTGCCGAATAAGATGGATTAGTACTATAGCTTAATGTAGTATATTCTGGGTTATTGCTTACCGTACTGATAGTTGAAGAGGACAAGCTTGTAGTTGATGCAGCATATGAGGATAAAACAAATGCAGCATTTCCGGATGTATAGTTAGCATTATTTGAACTTCCATTTATGCTGCCCGTATATACAGTACCTTCATCCGAAAGTGTATGCCACCCATCTGTCTGAGACCAATTAGCAGTAGCATAATATCCCGAAGAGAACAAAGAAGTTGAAATCGTCCCACCATTCCCACTGAATCTATCAAAACTACTTCCGTTGGGCTGGTTGTCTCCAGCATATCTATTAGTTGACATCGGCATAGTTATATTCCCACTTCCTGAACTGGAACCAGCATCTAGATATTGTAAATATGGATTTAAATTAACAATTGCATTAGAACTATTTGAGTTTGTTATTGTAATTAAAAATTGCCAACGTAATGACCATACATCATATGAAGTATTTATAGTTACTGGCACATTGATTGCTGTACTTGTATTTATACTACCATTAGCATTCCTCCATTGCCAATTACCAGGTTCGACTTTGGGAGTTACGCCTGAAATGCAGCTAGTTAAGTATACTATCATTAAACACAATAGTATTAAATTGATAGACAAACCTCTTTTCATAAAGAAAATATTAGTTTAGGTAAATAATGATCGATTCAGTAAAAAAATTATAGTCAATCGAAGTTGTTAGCCTGCATCTATTATGGCATTATACAGTACTAAAAAACTATAACACATATCATCAATAATGACCTCACAAACCTTTTGTTACCTAAAACTAAAAGACCCTACACATATACACAACTAATATCTTCTAATACAAAACCTCAATCTATCAAGAAAAAGACATATATCAATTCTTTGCAAAACATAAGTGTAAGACAGTCGACATAGTTTAATATACTTATATAAACCCGCTCAAAATTACCTGTCTACTATTACTACAGAGATGTCACATTTATTGACATCCATACAAAAGGTTACATTTTAACAAAGACTCAAAAGAAAAAAGTTAAGGCTGGCAAAGCCAGCCTTAACTTAAAGAGAAAACAAAGTTTT
>QFOI01000476.1:0-2599 GCA_003241175.1 Pseudopedobacter saltans | reverse complement strand
CAAACTTCGCCTACTTGGTGATACCGTTGTTGAATAACCGATATCCTTAGATAGCATTACTATTTGGATTGAAAGCGACAAGGACATACCTCACTCATCAACAAGACTTTGTCGATCACTTATCGCATACCCTATTTCTCTGTTGAAAACTGTCTATTTTGCAGACGTGCCTATAAGAAATATCTCCAAATGCTCAAAAGCAAAGGACGTTGAGATTTCCGTCAACCATATTAACATAAAAAATCTCTTGAGTCAGTACATCAGTGATAAACCCGCCCCAAATCCCATGTCACTATCATAATGTGTACGAAATCGGATGTTTTTGTTGAAAATATAGCTAACATCTCCCATATATTCAAAATCTGTATTCACCATGAAGCCTGCTCTTAGTCTATTGGATACGGGAATGTCTTCTCTCATCAATTGCAAACGAGCTATTCCATCATGATACACTTCAGCCTGAAAATTCAACAACATCGGTAGCGTATAAACAAATCCTAAACTGAATTGTCTTCGGGTATCTTTTTCGTTTTTTTGACCAAACAAATTTCTTTCATGTTCATCAATACCCATTCTACGGTAACGCCAATCAAACCCAACAAATGGCATAAACCACTGCATGCGCCCCATATATTTCCCAAAATGGGATTCTACCTCATAGCCATGCATATTATTGTATCCTAATCGCCATTCTGAACCTAGGTTCCACCTAGTCTTTTGTAGCATGGCGGCGCCATCATTGCCATTAGTGGCAAAATCATTTTGCGCCATAAAATGGTACATGTTGCTTTCGCGTTGTAGTTCTTTATAAGCTTTGGCTTTTTTCGGTAGATAAGGGTTTTGATAGTCACCCACAGCAAATACCCTATCCATACCAGACATCATGTGATAGAGGATATGGCAGTGGAAAAACCAGTCACCCTCCTCTTTTGCCATAAACTCAATAGTATCTGTCTCCATTGGCATGACATCAATTACGTTTTTAAGTGGCGCATATTCACCTTTACCGTTCAGTACCCTGAAATCAAAACCATGAAGATGCATAGGATGGCGCATCATAGAATTGTTGTAAATAGTAATACGTAATATCTCCCCCCTCGCAACGGCTATTTTATCCGTTTCTGCAAGTACTTTATTGTCCAAACTCCATACATAACGATTCATGTTGCCCGTAAGAGTAAACTTTACTTCTTTTATAGGCGCATCCTTAGGAAGCACTGTATTATGAGGAGATTTTAACATAGCATAGTTCAAGGTAACTATATCCCCGAGCGCATTTGCATTATACCTGTTGGAGTTGTTTCCTATATTCATTCCATCACGCCCGCTACGATCCGAACCCGTTATTTCAGGATACATTACCACATTCATATCCATTCGGTTTAAGCTCATTTGCATATCCATATCGTACAGGTCTCCGTTCATTTTTATCATATCGTTCATCATTTTCATCCCCTCGAAATATTTCAACCTCGGAAGCGGTGCTATTAGCTGCTTTACGCCATTACCGATATAACAACTTGCCGACTGGGTCCTATCTTCAGTTGTAGCCAGTAGTTCGTATGATAAGTCATCCTTTGGGATCGTTACCACAATATCATATGTTTCGGAAACAGCGATAATTAGTCTATCCACCTCAACCGGATCCACATCATTACCATCATTGGCAACTACGGTAATTTTACCTCCAGCGTAACGAAGCCAAAAATAGGAAGAGGCTCCTCCGTTAGATATACGAAGACGGACTTTATCACCCGACTTAAGAATTTTACCATCAACTGTTTTAAGCTCAATTGAATTGCTGCCGTTCAGTAGAATCTTATCATAATAAACATCACTGACATCCATAGCCTGCATTCGCTTCCACTCGTTTCTCAGTTTTATGCCTAATTGCCCTCCTTTTATAGCTTCGACATATGATTGGGTGGCACCTTTTTTGATTGCAGACCAATCATTGGCATTGTGTAACATGCGATTAATGTTATGGGGGTTATAGTTGGTCCATTCGCTGAGTATAACAGGTATAGTTGGAATATCATCAATTCCTTTCCTGAAGTTTGTATCGCTTACTCGTTTTTTCATAACAAAACTTCCGTACATACCGATCTGTTCCTGCAGTCCCGAATGGGAATGATACCAATGGGTACCATTTTGGATAATTGGGAAACGATAAACATACGTAGTTCCCTGTTTAATGGGTTGTTGTGTAAGATACGGCACACCATCTTCCTTATTGGGTAGATACACCCCATGCCAATGCAATGATGTACTTTCCTTTAATTGATTGTGTACCACTACCTCCGCAGTATCTCCTTGAGTAAAGGTAAGCGTAGGCATCGGTATCTGCCCATTTACTGCAATAGCCCTTTTTTTCTTACCTGCATAGTTTACGATACTATCTTTTACATAGAGATCATAATGCACTAGCTTTTGAGCAAACATGGCTTGTGTAAAAAGCAACAACAATACCGTTTGCAAAATTTCCATAATTCTATTTTTATGTTTATTCACTGTTAAAACTTTTGTTTGATATCATTTTCCATTGTATTAAACCATTTCACCAATAGCTGCTTATCCACTGGCGACAATATTGCATTAC
>QFOI01000475.1 GCA_003241175.1 Pseudopedobacter saltans | reverse complement strand
GGATTTTTGACAAACTGTATAGTTAGAATGGCGGCCAATGCACCTAGAGGAATGTTGATGTAAAAGATATCAGGCCAACTATAGTTATCAATTATATAACCACCCAAAGGAGGTCCCAAAGTCGGCCCAACAATGACGCCCATTCCATACAAAGCTTGTGCGATTCCTTGCTTTTCTTTTGGAAATATTTCGGTAATGATAGTTTGTGAAGTCACTAGCAAAGCACCACCTCCCATACCCTGTATAAACCGAAAGGCAATTATCTCTGCCATGGAAGTGGCATTTCCACACAAAAATGAACATATTGTAAAGATGATGATCGAACCTGTAAAATAGTTTTTACGTCCAAATTGTTGTGACAGAAAACTAGTCATCGGAATGATGATCACATTCCCAATCGCATAAGCTGTAACGACCCAACCAATTTCATTCAAAGTGGCGCCAAGACTACCCTTCATATCGTTCAAGGCCACATTGACAATCGTTGTATCGACGATTTCCAATAGTGCACACAATATGACGGTCAAGGTAATGATGACCCGTCGCGCACCATATTCAACCATCGAGTTATCTAGATTTTTTTCCATCTGTTTCTTTTTTACACCATTATCTTCAAGTGAAGGAATGGTTCAGTTTCAACATCACTATAAAAACTAGTCTTTCTTTTATTTGAAATGGACATCAGCTTCTACATTCATACCGTTACGTATTTTTTTGTAGATGGCATTGTTTTTTTCCTTGAAATCTATTCTAACAGGAACACGTTGAACAACTTTTACGAAGTTTCCAGAGGCATTATCTGGAGGTAACAAAGATTGTGCTGCTCCAGTAGCTGGAGAAAGAGAAGTTACTACTCCTTCTAACTCTTCATCAGGATAAGCATCAACACGTATAGTTGCTTTTTGGCCCACTTCCATTTTATCTAGTTGCGTTTCTTTGAAATTAGCAATCACCCATTTACTATCTGAGGGAACTATAACAAGCAATGTAGTACCAGCTGTTACATATTGTCCTGGTTGCAAGTTCACTTTACCGATTTGACCATCTGCCTGTGCAATAACAACAGTATATGTCAAATCCAATTTTGCCGCATCCAAACTCGCTTGTGCTTGTTTAATCTGAGCAGTAGCGACTTTTGTTTGACTCTTATTAACATGTTCTTGTGAAGCAACAGCACTAACTTGTTTAGCTGTCGCAGCTCTTTGTGCTTTCAAAACATCTAGTTGACGTTCAGCAGATTGCTTTGCAGCCAAAGCTTGTTCGTATTGTTGTTGTGTTATAGTATGGTCTTTGATAAGATTGGCATAACGATCATAGTCCTTTTGTGTACGCCATACATTGACTTCAGCTTCTTTGATTTGTGCGTCTATAGTTCCAATATTCTGTTGGCTAGACTGTACATTGGATTGTGTAACTTGAGTCCCAGCCGCTGCAACGTTTACGTTTGTTTTTGCAGTTTCTAATGCGGCATCAGCTGCTTCAACTTTGACAGCATAGTCCCTATCATCCAAAACTACTAAGGTATCACCACGATGAACCATCTGATTTTCCTTGACACGTACTTCTTTGATATAACCAGAAACCCTTGGGATCACCGGACTCATGTCGGAAGAAACCTGAGCATCTTCTGTGCTAGTGTGGACCAATGATTGTTTATATTTATAAAATCCAAACGCACCACCCACTACCAATATGATAATGAAAATAATGGCAAATTTTTTGCTGCCTTTCTTTTTAGCCTGTTCCTCTTGCGGATTGTTATTATTTTCCATGTTAATTGTGTAATTACTATTTTAAAATAGGATTGTCTTATTTAGTATTGTTGTTGTTTTCTGTGACTTCATTCACTTTTAGGATACTACCGGCGGCCTCATATATCTTGTTATAGGCAATCAATGCATCAGCCTTGCTGTATTCATAGTCTATATTGGCTTGCAACTTCGCAACATCCGCATCCAGAAGATCTGTAGTAGTAGCCAAACTGTTATCGTATTTGTTTTTAGTTACACGATAATTTTCATTTGCCTGAACAATGGCTAACTTATAAACATCTAGGCTTTTCAAGGTTTTCTCAAAATTTTGGATATTGGTATATAGTTCACTTCTTACACCATCTTGCAGATTGGCTTTTGTCCATTGTAGATTTTCGGCCTGAGCTTGAGCCTGTTTGATTTTTGCCTTGCTTTTGTATAGTGATCCAATATCATACTTGACACCGATGCCTGCGTTGACTGCGTTAGTAACTGAAATAGCATGTGGAACATTCATGGCAACATAACCAGCAGAAAGCCCAACTGTAGGCAAACGGTTACCTTTTGCAATATCAACGGCTGCCATACTTGCATTGTAGCGTTCTGTTAAGGCCTTTATATCTCCCCTATTGGTCAATGCAAAAGTTTCCAAACTATCCATTTCGCTGAAATTAGGAATCGATCTTGTATCAATACTATCTAGTTCCAACTGGGTGGTAGGATCGATCCCAAGCAAAAGTCCAAAATTATAATTGGTTACCCGTTGTGCATTTAGGATAAATAAAGAAAAAGATGGTTCAAATCTCAACAAAAAGTTGTATATTTAATTGATTACCAGTCTATTAAATAAAATGAA
>QFOI01000474.1 GCA_003241175.1 Pseudopedobacter saltans | reverse complement strand
CTAAGTCAATGTGCCCATCAGGTAAAAGCCTGACAAGGTTTAATGTTGCCTCTCCCGTTTTTTCTAAATATTCAGTAGTATACAGTGTTGCATGATGTTCAATAGGGGAGGTGATGATGTGCTTACATCCCAATTCTCTTATGGACGCATTGATAGCCATATTGCTACTTTCCGTACCGCAGCTTGTAAAAAAGATTTCGCCTGGATGCGCGTGTATGATTTTTGCCACCGCCTTACGAGCGGTCTCGATGGCTAAACGGGTTTCGCGCCCGTAGCTATAGATAGAGGAGGGGTTTCCAAATTTTTCTTCCAGATAAGGCATCATGGCATCCAAAACCTCCTTTGCTAAAGGAGTGGTTGCCGCATTGTCCAAATAGATTCGATTCTTATTCATGGTTTTTAAATAGTATCATAAAAAGAAAACGCATGCCTGAAGACACGCGTTTAGTATTGAATTCAAACAGATCACAAAGTTAAAAAAAAGAGCTCAATATTTACTTTCCTTACATGCATTCTTTGATGTCTTGCATTATACGTTTGGCAATATTGTCAGCAGTTGTTTCAAAGTTACTTTCTGCATATATGCGTATAATAGGCTCGGTATTACTAGGCCTTAAATGCACCCAGTCTTTGTCAAACTCTATTTTTAGTCCGTCTATAGTATTGATTTCGTTCTTTTTGTACTTGTCTTTTATATGTTCAAAAATCTTTGAAAGGTCAACGGATGACGATAATTCAATTTTATTCTTTGAAATGAAATATTCAGGATATTCAGCTCTAAGCTGTTTCACGCTTCTTTTGGAACTAAGATGGCTTAGGAAAAGAGCGACACCTATCAATGCGTCTCTTCCATAATGGAAATCAGGAACAATAACACCTCCATTTCCTTCTCCTCCAATCACCGCATTGACTTCTTTCATTTTTTCGACAACGTTTACTTCTCCGACTGCAGAAGGGAAGTATTGGCAGCCATGTTTTTCCGTTACGTCACGAAGCGCTCTTGTCGAAGAAAGGTTACTTACGGTAGCTCCTTTTTTGTTGCTCAAAATATAGTCGGCAACGGCCACTAAGGTAAATTCTTCACCGAACATACTTCCATCCTCGCAAACAAAACATAATCTATCTACGTCGGGATCAACGGCAATACCAAGGTCTGCTTTTTGCTTGTTGACTTCTGATCTTAGTTCGCGTAGGTTTTCAGGAAGTGGCTCTGGATTGTGGGCAAAGTTTCCGGTAATCCCACTATTGATGACTGTAATATTTTCTTTTGCAATACCTAATGCTTCCAATAATTGAGGTATTGCAATAGAACCAGTACTGTTAATGCCATCAACGACAACTTTGAAGTTTTTGGCGGCTATCGTTTCTTTTTTAATTAATGGATATGCCAAAACCGCATCAATATGTTTTTGAATAGTTTCTTTCTGTTGCGTATATGTGCCAAGTTTGTCAACGTTGACAAACTGATACGCTTCCTGTTTTACCAGTTCAAGTAGCGCTTCACCGTCGGCGGCACTTAAAAACTCTCCTTTTTCATTGAGAAGTTTTAGCGCATTCCACTCTTTAGGGTTATGGCTTGCGGTTATAATGATACCTCCAGCCGCATTTTCCCATACGACAGCCATTTCGACTGTTGGTGTCGTGCTCAGGTCAACGTCTACCACATCCAAACCTGACATATTGAGTGTACGTATGACAATATCCTTGACAAATGGTCCGCTAATACGTCCATCTCTTCCTATGACTACTTTCTTATTGCCACTGCCCGCTTGTCTGGCTATTAACCAAGCTGCGTAGGCGGCAGCGAATTTTACAATATCAAGGGGTGTTAGCGCATCGTCCGGTTGACCACCAATGGTGCCACGGATTCCTGAAATACTTTTGATTAATGACATATTGAACTTTTCGGCGAACAAACTTAACAAAAAAAGCTTCGACAAAAATCAATTTAAGATTAAAAAAAAATAAATCGTTTGCGTTGTAATGGATGGGTGAAAATTGCTATGAATATGGACTATTATTTCAGTACCTGAAACTTCCCGCTTTCCAAGACCTGACCTTTGGGGGACGTCAACTGAAACAAATAGATACCTCTATAATATTCAGAAAGGTTTATGGTCACTTTGAGATTGCTTATCTGTATATCGGACATCTTTGTTCCTGTAAAGCTGTACACAATAAGGCGTGAGTTGTTTTCCAGTTTCTTGTCGAATTCAAAATTGATAAAATCTCTGGCAGGATTTGGATAATACTTGGTTACCAGTTTGTTTTCAACAAGAGAAGCATAAGGATTGACATAAACACTATCCTTACACGCTATATTTTTAAGTGTGTAATCTTTGGCATCCACTTTAGTAAGGAAAAAAGCAGTGGTAATAGCGAAAGTAAAAAGTGTTTTGAGTAGAATTTTTGTCATCCAAATATTTTGTTCAATACAAATATAGGATATTAATTGAAAAAAATAGGCCCTGATAGAAATCAGGGCCGCAAACTAAAACTAACTGCTTATGAGAAAATTGACTACTTGATTCCTATACGTGCGAATATTGTGCCGTGTTGGGTCGAATGACAAAATTTCTTCATTTTTTTTTAAAGAAACACAAATTGT
>QFOI01000473.1 GCA_003241175.1 Pseudopedobacter saltans | reverse complement strand
CAGTTGCATAGTATTTTATACCTAGTTATTAAAGCGATTTTTATTTTTCGTACATTTGCTAGTCCTTTTTAGAATTCAATTTTTATACTATTTACCACCATGAATTTATTTCTTGCTGAAGCGTCCGCCTTTGAAAGAAGGCATATTGGCCCAAATGAACATGAAACAAAAGAAATGCTTGACTTGATAGGTATTTCTTCCATAAAAGAACTTATTGACAAAACGATACCGGAGAGTATCAGACTTACTAGAAAACTTAATATTCCTGATGCGATCAGTGAATATGAGTATTTACAGGAAATAAAAAAAGTGGCCTCTCTCAACAAAGTTTATCGTAGTTATATTGGGCAAGGTTATTACAATACGATAACGCCAAGTGTCATCGTGCGTAACATCTACGAAAATCCAGCTTGGTACACTTCCTATACCCCTTATCAAGCGGAGATATCTCAAGGTAGACTAGAAAGCCTTTTGAATTTTCAAACAATAGTAAGTGATCTCACTGGACTAGAAATAGCTAATGCATCCTTATTGGATGAAGCGACTGCTGCTGCTGAAGCCATGAGCATGGTCTTCCATCAGGCTAATAGAAGTAAGGTATTAAAAACAAAGTTTTTTGTAGATAATGCAGTTTTTGCACAGACTTTGGATGTTATCTTGACGAGAGCCATTCCCAAAGACATCGAAGTTGTAGTGGGAGACTATAAGACTGAAACGATTGATGAAAGTTATTTTGGTGCACTTATCCAATATCCAAATAGTAACGGATCCATCGAAGACTATCAAGGTTTCATTGATAAAATACATACAGCTAACGGTTATGTAGTTATGGCTACAGACCTATTAGCTTTGACATTATTGAAGTCTCCCGGTGAATTGGGCGCTGATGTTGCTATTGGTAACTCTCAAAGATTTGGTGTGCCAATGGGCTTCGGTGGCCCACATGCTGGTTTTTTTGCAACTAAAGATCTATTTAAAAGAGCTATTCCCGGTCGTATCATAGGTGTAAGCGTAGATGCACAAGGAAATAGAGCCTTGCGTTTAGCACTTCAAACGAGAGAGCAACACATTAAAAGAGATAAAGCAACTTCGAATATCTGTACGGCTCAGGCATTGCTTGCCAACATGGCTGCCATGTATGCCGTATATCATGGTCCTAAAGGTTTGAAAGAAATAGCGGAACGTGTTGTTGTTTTGGCACAAACAGTCGTCAATGGATTGAAGGAACTTGGATTTGAAGTTTTAAGTTCTGCTTATTTTGACACTATACATGTGAAAGCAGAAGCAGGCAAAATACAAACTATTGCCAATGCGAATGAAATGAATTTCTTTTATAAGCCAGATGGTACTATTGTCATTTCCTTGGATGAGACCACCACTCAAAAAGACGTTTTAGACATTATATATGTATTCGCTAATTCATTAGGAAAAGATGAAGCGGAAATAGAAATAGATCAAGAAAATGTGGAATTACATGCTATTCCAAGTTTTGCAAAAAGAACGAGTCACTATCTAACAGCAGAAGTTTTCAACACGATACATAGTGAAACGCAAATGATGCGATATATCAAAAATCTGGAAAAGAAAGATATTGCACTCAATACTAGTATGATCAGTTTGGGTAGTTGCACAATGAAATTAAATGCCGCTACAGAAATGATTCCTACTAGCTGGCCAGAATTTGCCAATATGCATCCTTTTGCACCCATAGATCAAACAAAAGGATTTCAACAAGTCATTGAAGAAATAGGAAATTTCCTTTCTACTATTACAGGTTTTGATGCTTGTAGTTTACAACCCAATAGTGGTGCTCAAGGTGAATTCGCTGGATTGAATACCATCATGAGATTTCATCAAGCAAATGGACAAGGACACAGAAACATCGTTTTGATTCCAATTTCTGCTCACGGTACCAATCCGGCTTCTGGCGTGATGGCAGGTATGCAAGTAGTTGTAATTAAAAGCGACGAAAAAGGACAAATCGATATTGACGATTTGAGAGAAAAGGCTGAACTACACAAAGAAAATCTAGGTGCTTTGATGGTTACATATCCATCTACCTACGGTATTTTTGAAGAAGGTATCAAAGAGATATGTGAAATCATTCATCAAAACGGAGGTCAAGTATATATGGATGGAGCCAATATGAACGCACAGGTTGGACATACAGGCCCTGGTTTTATTGGTGCAGACGTTTGCCACCTTAACCTTCATAAGACATTTGCCATTCCTCATGGTGGTGGCGGTCCTGGAGTTGGTCCGATTTGTTGTAAAGAACATTTGGCGCCTCATCTTCCCGGTCACGTTTTCCTTGGTACAGGCAATGCGGTTTCTGCAGCACCGTTTGGCTCTGCCAATATTTTATTGATTAGTTATGCATATATTAGACTATTAGGCATTAATGGATTAGAGAAAAGTACTCAATATGCTATTTTGAATGCCAACTACATGAAATCTCGTTTGGAAAAATACTATCATGTATTGTTTACAGGAAAGAACAATACTTGTGCTCATGAATTTATGGTAGATATTCGTCCCATTAAAGAAGTATGCGGTATCACTGCTGAAGATGTGGCAAAACGATTGATGGACTATGGATTCCATGCGCCAACA
>QFOI01000472.1 GCA_003241175.1 Pseudopedobacter saltans | reverse complement strand
GGTTCCAATTGCTAAAAGCAAAGGATGGACTCCGGCAGCATCCACAGCATGCACTTCTTTTACACCTGGAATTTCTTGTGAAATTGCATCCCCAGTAATTTCGTGTATAAGATCACCAAAACTTGTGTCTTCCTGTGGCGGTCTGCCAACCACCGTAAAAGGCCAGATCGCATTGCGTTTTGCATAGACTTTGTGGACTTGCATCACTGGAAAATCATGAGTCAAACTATAATATCCCAAATGGTCTCCAAATGGACCTTCCGGCTTAACTTCCGAACCAATAGTTCCCGTTATGACAAAATCCGCATCTGCACTTATTGTAAAACCATCTTCTTGAAAATAACGAAATCTTTTTCCTGCCAATAATCCTGCAAACATTAATTCGCTCATCCCTTCCGGCAGAGGCATAACTGCCGCCAAAGTATGAGCCGGGTGACCACCAACAAATATGCTGACTTTCAGTGGTTTATTTTTTTTTAATGCTTTTGCATGATTGATTCCTATGCCACGATGAATCTGATAATGAACACCAATTTCTTTGTTTTGGATGTATTCATTTCCCGAAATCTGAATACGGTACATACCAAGATTGGAATGTATAATGCCTTCATTGTCAGGATCTTCAGAATATACTTGAGGTAAAGTGATAAAAGCACCACCATCTTTTTCCCAGCATTTTATTTGTGGAAGGTAGTTGAGGGATATTTCCTCAAAGAGATCAATATTTTTGGATGATACTTTTTTAGGTAAGGCATTCAACGCTTTAATACCCAGTGAGATATGACGAAATGGTGCTTTAAATGCTTTTTGAGGATTGGACTTTATATCGATTACTTTATCAACAGTTGGTAATGTTTCCCTAAAAAGATATTTGCTTCTTTCCAATGAACCGAAAAGATTAGCGACACATCTATATTTACAGCCTTTTACGTTTTCAAACAATACAACGGGACCACCACTTTTGTACAATCTCAATTGGATAGTAGCCATTTCCAAATTCGGATCAACCTCTTCTTTTATTCGAATTAGTTGTCCTTGCCTTTCCAGATCAACCAATATACTTTCTAAATTATGATAACTCATTTGTACTCATTAATTTAGTAAAAGTACGACAACGAATCAAACTAATAAACGGGAGGGCAGTCTTTACTGTTGTATCTGCTTGCTTTTCCACCTCTTTTTTTACTATAATCTCCACCTAAACGAAAGCTAATGCCCAAAGTTCCAGAATAATAGAAGTCTTTACTTTCGTTCGGAACATTATAACCGTCAAGGTCGTTTGTCGTCGTGTAACGCACATTCGCTTCTAAAGACAATCTTATATTGTTCGTCAAACCATATTTTATACCTCCGCCAAACGGTATGTTCAACTTGTTTCTCTTGTCTGTTGCATAATATACCACATCATAAAATCTATTGGTAGATTGATCGTACTCAGTATGGTATGGTGTGTAGTGGAAATAACCAACACCAGCAAAAACATAAGGAGTCCATCTACTGTCTTGATTCATATTGAGCAAATTGTATTCAACCAAAATACTGGCTTCTTGTATTCGAGAATGGAAAGGATGAGGTCTAGTATAAAGCGAGTTTGCTCCAACTGGCCAAGATGCATCACTTGCTCCAATGGAACCGAAAAACAATTGTCCACGTAGACTAAAATGATCGGTTAGTTCATATGTATAATTACCCTGAAAAGCAAACTTAGTATATGGGTCAGCTATATTTCCTCGATATTTCATCGCGCCAATGCCAATGCCAATATGCGATCTTTCCAAAAAACTCTGGGCAAACAGACCTGAGGATATTACTATCGTAAATAGAAAAAATAGAAAACGAAGAGCGAACTTATTTTTTAACACTAGAATCTTTTTAAACGAACTATTTTATAAACGTGCAAAAGTAGTATTCCTTTTTGTAGAAACAACTTTATTGAGATTTTTCAAAAGATCAGTTTAATAAACAGGGGGGCAGTCTTTACTATTATATTTAGATTTATTTCCGCCACTTTTGCTACTATAATCACCTCCAAGCCTAAAACTAACACCAATAACACCAGAAAGAAAATAATCGTTTACTTTAGCTCGAGTGTATCCAGCATAATTGGTAGGCTGGTATCCATCAATTTCGTCACTTGTTGTATAGCGATAGTTAGCTTCAGCAAATAATCGAATATTGTCATTCAGTGCAAATTTTAATCCTAGCCCAAATGGAACATGCAGTTTCTTGGAGGAGCTGATTGGATAGCCATAGTTAACATATCGATTGGTATTGGCATCATATTCTGTGAAATAAGGTTGATAATGAATAAAACCCAAACCAATAAAACCGTAGGGTGTCCATTTTTTCCCATCGTTGAGGTTGAAAAGATTATACTCTCCCAATAGACTTATTTCCTGTATTCTTGTGTCAAATGGATGTGGTCGTCCCATATCAGGATTAACAATCGCAGGATTGTCTGTCGCACCCAAAGAACCAAAAGCTAACTGGCCACGAAGGTTGATGTGATCAGTCAGTTCGTAGGTGTAGCTACCTTGAATTGCAAATCGGGTAAATGGTTTAGGTATGTCACCTTGATATTGCATAGCACCAACGCCAACAGCTATATGGGATTTC
>QFOI01000471.1 GCA_003241175.1 Pseudopedobacter saltans | reverse complement strand
CAATTGCAAATCGATCACGTTCATCCAGACGATTTTGTAAGATTGGCATATCCACAGAGCCAGTAAATGTTTTATAGCCATTGTCAATACTGGACCATTGGTTTCGGAAATTGACATTAGCACGGAAGTCTCCATCAAATTTTCCTGTCAAAGCAGGATTTATCGTCATTGGCGCTGCAAAATATTGAGAAAAATGAGGATCCTGGGCGTTTGCATAGATAATTAATGGTGTTAAAAACAGGCACAAGACCAACTTCTTCCAATTCATGTCGCTTTTACTAGGTTTAGATTATTAACGTTATATTAGAAAAATATTGTGTTTTAACGGTTTAATATTCCTTTTTTACCGAAAACTCAGATTTAAAACAGCTTAAAACGATACTTTTGGCGACATCAACCAATCGCATGAAAGTTTTATACAAAAAAATAGATACTCCTTTTCAATATCCGTTTACTATTTCGGGTGGGCGTACCAAAACATCTCAACCTGCACTTGTTGTCGGTCTGCAAATAGGTAATTTTTTGGGTTGGGGAGAGGCTCCCGCCATTACTTATTACGATGTTACTGTAGATGACATGGTACAGGATCTAGAGGAAAAACGTGCCGTCATTGAAGGTTTTGCCTTGACAGATCCAGAAAGGTTTTGGCATTTTTTGCATCATTTGTTTCCGCAAAATCCTTTTTTGGTTTGTGCGCTTGATATTGCTGGATGGGATTTGTTTGGGAAAATGGAAAATGAACCTATTTATAAGATGTGGGACACAAGTTGGGAAAATGTTCCCATGACGGATTACACAATTGGTCTCGATGAGATTGACAGAATGGTTCAAAAAATGGACGCCCATCCTTGGCCAATATACAAAGTTAAATTAGGTGGTGAGGATGATATTGACATTATAAAAGCGTTGAGGGAACATACAGATACGCCTATCCGTGTCGATGCAAATGCTGGATGGACATTGGATGAAGCAAGAATAAAAATTCCCCAGTTAGCACAATTAGGTGTGGAATTGATAGAGCAACCCTTGGCAAAAGATGATTGGGAAGGAATGAAGCTTTTGTTTTCAGAATCTGTTTTGCCGCTGATTGCAGATGAGAGTTGTGTTTCAGAACACGATGTGATAAAATGCCATTTGCATTTTCATGGTATCAATATCAAATTGACCAAATGCAGTGGGATGACTCCTGCTAGGAGAATAATAAGAGAGGCAAGAGAATTAAATATGAAAGTAATGATGGGAAGTATGAATGAGTCTAATATTGGTTCCGCCGCAATCGCCAATTTCTTGCCTCAGTTGGATTTCGTGGATATGGATGGTCCGCTTTTACTTACTCAGGATGAAATGGACGGATTGTATTTTGATAATGGGAATGTAGCACTTTCTGGCAGACCAGGACTCGGCATTTGGAGAAAAAAATAATCAATATATGGGAACTTTCTTTTGTCTCATTAAGAATTCGATAACAAGTTAAGTTTGGGAACACTGTTCTAAAAGTTTATCTTTGAAAGGAATGTTTGCTATCAATAACTAATTGAAATTCAATTTTATTTTAGGTTTTTATATATTATGTAATAGTAGAACTATGCGTTATTTTCATGTTTGTTTTCTGACTTTATTGCTGATGTCCTGTGGTAACAAAAAAGACAATAAGACTGGTAATAAATCTAACAAATATCCAATAGTGACTTTGGATGTAAGTACGACCACCATCAACAATGATTATCCTGCGATGGTTATGGGGATTCATAATGTCGAGATCAGACCAAGGATCGATGGATTTATTTCCAAGATTTATATTGACGAAGGCGCTACTGTTAGAAAAGGACAGCTTTTGTTTTCTATTGATGCGCCACAATATGAACAAATAGTACGTACGGCACAAGCAAACATCAAGATTGCACAAGCAGATGTTGATGCTGCCCAGATGACGGTTGAAAAAGTCAAGCCAATGGTCGAAAAAGATATTATCAGTGATTACGAACTGAAGTCAGCATTGTTCACCTTGGAATCAAAAGAAGCAGCATTATCGCAAGCAAAAGCGCAATTAGTCAATGCGGAAATCAATTATGGATATACGAATATTTATAGTCCTGTTGATGGCGTTATTGGTTTACTTCCATTCAAAATTGGTAGTTTGGTTGGTAGCACAACAACGACTCCATTGACAACCGTTTCCGATATCTCCAGTATCTATTGCTATTTCGCCATCAATGAAAAGCTCGAACTAGACATGTTTGCGGCGATCAAAGGTGCCACTATCCAACAAAAATTGGCCACTTGGCCTGCAGCAACGTTAGTGTTGGCAAATGGTTCTATTTTTCCCCATTTGGGAAAGGTAGAAACGGCAAGTGGTTTGATCAATTCACAAACGGGAGCAGTTAATCTTCGTGCTACTTTTCCTAATCCGGAAGGCCTTGTTCGCAGTGGTAGTAGTGCCATTGTTCGTATTCCTACGCATATCAATGACGCATTGTTAATCCCGCAAAAATCAACTTATCAGATTCAGGGAGAACTTTTTGTTTACAAAATGGATAGTTCCAATCACGTGAAATCGGCGAGTATTTCTGTAATGGGATCTTCTAGTGGTCAATACTATGTCGTAACCAATGGTTTGAAAAAGGG
>QFOI01000470.1 GCA_003241175.1 Pseudopedobacter saltans | reverse complement strand
CGATGGAAGGTTATCCAGAAAGCATCAAATTTCTGCACAAAAATAAAGAGTGGAACAATGATGCACCCATTTTATCGGATATTATTTACGTACAGGAAGAATATCGCGCGGCGGTAGAAAATGTATTGGAACCTTACCTCAACTACTATGTTGTCAGCAATATGGAAGAAGGTATGGCGGCAATCGAGCTTTTGGACAAACACCAAAAAGGGAAAGCCAACTTTTTCTTATTGGATGCTTTCAATGATTTCGAGTCCAATCTTTCCAATATTGGTGGTGCTGTTTCTGCTTTGGATATTATTGAAGTTGATGATAAATACAACAAACTAGCCCAATACCTTTTGTCCAAAGTTGTCATTACGGAAGATGCTGACAAGGTTCAAGGTTTGGATAATGGCTACACGATTTTGGCAAAAAGCGGCAAGTTTGTTAAAGGCCAATATCGCCTTTCTGGTGGTAGCGTTGGTGTTTTTGAAGGAAATAAAATTGGCCGTGCTAAGAATTTGGAAAAAATGCAGGACGAGATCGTCATGCAGGATGCCTTGTTCAATTCTTTAAAAGCCGAACTAGAAGATTTACGCAAAAAAGTTGTTGATTACAACGAGCAGTTAAAGGAAAAGCAAATCCAGCAAGCGCAAGGTGAAATCAATAATTTGACAAACAATGTTTTTGTAACTAGAAACAAAATAGAAAACGTTTCTTCCGTTCAGGAGACAAGTGGACAGCGTATTGACGAATTGGTTGAAAAATTAGAAACAGAGCGTGGAGATATTGCAGAGACACGTGATTTTTTACAAGAAATCAATGAAAAATCTACGGATATCAATAGTCGTCTGAAACTATTGGAAGCAGATTACCAACAAGCAGAACAGGAATACAATTTTGCTTCCGTCGCTTTCAACGATCAGAATTTACAGTTGACACGCCAACAAAGTAAAATCAGTAACCTCAAGTCTGAATTAGCTTTCAAGGAAAAGCAATTGCAGGATCTATTGGCACAAAAAGAAGGAAATGCCAAACAACTAGAAGATTCTGGTGCGTCCATAAAGGCCGAACAAGAACATTTAGGTTTGTCCGAAAATGCTTTGGTTACTGTTTTGCGTGATAAAGAATTGGCGGAATCCGAACTCAACGAAGCAGATCGAATTTACTATTCTTTGCGTAATGCTTTACAGGAAAAAGAAGAAGAACTTCGCCAAAAAACAAAACAAAGAGAAAGCATCGACAATGAGTTGAACGAATTGAAAGACAAACTCAATGAGTTGAAACTGCAATTGGCAGGAATGAAAGAACGGTTGAGTGTGGAATTTCACGTTAATCTGGACGATATATTGGACGAACCAAGAATGACTGAATCTTCTGTAGAAGAACTAAACGAATCTGCTGATCGTCTAAAAAAACGCTTGATTAACCTTGGTGAAGTCAACCCAACTGCGGTGGAAGCCTACACCGAAATGAAGACACGTTACGAATTTATATTGGAACAAAAGAATGACCTGGTCGATGCGCGCGAGAGTCTGATGCAGACGATCCAAGAAGTAAAAACAACGGCCAATCAACAGTTTTTGGAAACTTTCAATAAAGTAAAAGATAACTTCCAAACCGTTTTCAAAACTTTGTTTACGGAGCAAGATACGGCAGATTTAATTTTGGAAAATCCGGATAACCTTGCGGAAACGGGTATTGATATAGTTGCCAAACCTAAAGGCAAACGTCCGTCTTCCATCACACAGTTGAGTGGTGGTGAAAAGACTTTGACAGCAACGGCCTTGTTGTTTTCCATCTATCTGATTAAGCCGGCGCCTTTTTGTATATTGGATGAAGTTGATGCGCCATTGGATGATGCCAACGTCGGAAAATTTGTTTCGATGATTCGTCGTTTCAGTGAAAATTCGCAGTTCATCATCGTTACGCACAACAAACAAATGATGACAGCTGTTGACGTCATCTATGGTGTGACTATGCAAGAACCAGGTGTGAGCAAACTAGTGCCTGTTGACTTTAGGAGTTTGAAAGATGCGTAAATTTTAAACGTTAAATAATAGCATAAAAGGTTCGTGGAAACACGAGCCTTTTTAAATTAATATGCTATATATTCGTATTGATATAATCACCCATTTTTTATATGGGAGCAATGAATAAAAAAGCTGTATTTTTAAAAATATCACTAAGTGTTATAGTCTTAGGAATAGCATCATTAAGTTTGATTAGTGAAGAATTATCGAAATTTATACTTTTGGGTAAGAGCAGTACGTACGATGGAACATTAATTAGGTATAGCCCGCTTGTTGTATTTACAATATCATTTATTGTTGTCTTTTTAATTTTCTTATTTAAAAAATCTAATCTACACAAATGTTTACTTGGTGTATTTTTATTGGTGTGGCTATTGTCGCAAAGAACCTATGTTGTAGATACATATGAAAAAAAGGTTATTAGTGGTTTTGCAATTATTCCTTTATATAAAAATGATACCTCTTCCAAAGGTATTTTTAAATTGGACTTTTTGATGAGAAAAAGAGTGGAAGAAGCTGTTGGGAAAGATAGCCAAAATCAATAGTTTTCAGCCATTGTTGGTGTTTTCACCAACAATCTTTTGTAGCCATACAATCTTTTGTAGCCATACAATCTTT
>QFOI01000469.1 GCA_003241175.1 Pseudopedobacter saltans | reverse complement strand
ATAGTTTACGACACCGATCAACGGACGCATTTCCTTGCATATCTGTTTGAGCATCCCCCGATAAATCAACGACCGACTTTTTGGGGCGTTCCTTAACATCTTTGCTATTTTCTTTCTCCTTTGTTTTAATATCTTCATTCGCTTGTTTGGCAGATGGTACACGAAGTAGTGAACTTCCCGAGAAAGGGAAAAGACGTCGATTTGTTTGCATTTTAACAGCATTCGAGGGAGATAATGAGTAATAGTTAAACCTTGTGGAAACTCCCATATTAGATTGTCCATTCGTCAACATTTAAAAGGTATTTAGAAGATTATTAAAGTTTTGTTTGTGTTTGAAATGTTACCGATATAATGAATACATTTTTACATTATAGTAGTCGAGGATTTGGTTGGTCTTACGACCGAGTAAATTGCGCCTAACGGCTTATTTACCAACAGAGGTAAACCCGTTATTGTGTCTTCGCCAGACGGGCAGGTATTTTTTAAGGTTAGCAATTTTTTACAATTCTTTCGATAATGGGCGCAAGAAGCCGCATCGTATGATTTACAATGTTTTTGCATGACTATATTTTATAGTTGATTAAGCTACTTTTTTATAGTATAGTTTGTTTTTTTCGTATAGAACTACACATTTGTTTCCCGTAGTCGGTGAAACGGCAGGAACGCCACCACCATATTTTGTAAAATATTCTACAATTCGTCTAACAGCATCCGCAGGACTTGAAAAATAAAGACAGTAGGTAAAATTCTTTAGATCACCACCCAATGAAAAATGCAAATAGTTTTCTTTTATTCGGACGGGTTGACCGTTGATATAGATATTATCCTTTGAAGGAAGATATTTAGATAGTTCATAATTAATCCCTAATTTCTCAATGTGTTTAACGACTGCCAAATGTGGTCTTTTGGTTTTTACTCTATTACTCATTAAAATTCAAAATTTATATGAACAATAGTTCCCTTTTTAAACTCACGAAAACGGCTTATATCGTCAAAAGCATAAACACTATATTTTTTCGTAGTTCTGTTATAACCATCATAAACGAATACAGTTTTGGAACTTTCTTTTATTTTCAAAAATTCCCCTTTCTTAAGTTTGTTAATTTCGATGAAATTATTAATTGGCATGATATTTGCTATTAGAAGCGGTCGCAAATTTAACAAATTTTAACAAATCGATATTTTCCTATAATTTACATTATGTTAAGTGTATTGTATATATTGTTCATATTGATGTTATATTGTAATGCAAATACGATGTTCGTTTTTTACGCTATTCCTATAGCTATTTGTTCGTAGTAAACTAGTGAAGCTAAATCAATAATTGAAAAGTATAATAATCTCTAACAACATTGCTGACCGTTCTTCTAACTTAATACAATCGATTGCATTAAATATTTTCCAAAACTAACGTTAGCTTAGCTTCGTCACTATCAAGATACAAGGCCTTATCTATCATGTTTAACTAATTATTATGACCAAAACACAAACGTCTTTTATGAAAAATTTTCTTTTGTCAACAACACTTTTTGTCACACTTATCTTAGGATACAGTTCATGCTCTAAAAACAAATTGCCTGACGATGATAACGGAAAAGGGACAGACACAACTGTAACAGTAGTAAATCACGCACAACATCTAAGCTACTATGTAGACACATCAGGGAATGACAACAATGATGGACTCTCTCCTTCGAAACCATGGAAAACACTAGCCAAAGTCAGTAGTACGACCTTCGTCCCTGGTGATAAAATATTTCTAAAGTCAGGACAAGTATGGAACGAAAATCTTTATCCATTGGGTTCTGGAAATGCGGACTCACTAATTACCCTTGGAAAGTATGGTGGAGATAGTAGACCAATTATTAATGGAACTGGTACATCTGAAGTTCCTGCACTCAAATTGGCCGATCAATCCTATTGGGAAATTAGTGGATTAGAAATTACAAATAAAAGCACTACAGATAATGCCCTATTAAGAGGTATCAGCGTATCTGGATCTGATGCGTCCCAATCGACTCACATTTATATTACAAATTGCTTTATACACGATGTGCAATCGGCTTCATTAAAATCTGCCGTTTACAATAAAATCAATGGCGGTATAATTTTTACAGGTCCTGTGTCCAATATTCTGGTGAAAGGTTGCCATATCAAGGACTGTTTGATTACAGGAATTAGAACCGCATCCACTCCCCTTGTGAGCAGTGTTGTCATAGACAGTAATCTTATCGAAAATGTTTATGGAGATGGTATTGTTCTGGCAGGTGTAAAAGACAGCTCCAAGATTATAAGAAATGTGTTGAGAAATGTTTGTTACAGTCCTGAGTCTGCTAATTTTGCTGGAGCTTGGACGATCAGAAGCTCAAAAACGTTGATTGCTTACAATGAAGTTTCTGGAATTACAGGTGGCGGCGTTAATGATGGTCAGCCATTTGATTCCGACTTGGACACTGACGGCGACGTTTTTGAGTACAATTACACACACGACAACAAAAAAGGATTTATTCTTTTGATGCCTAGCGCTAAAAATGTAGTTGTAAGATACAATTTAAGTATACGTGACAACGGAGTTGCAACGGGCTATCAAAGACGTCGATTAATCAACAATACGAGTTCTTCTACGGGTACATTATTTCATAACAATACCTTTGTCATTG
>QFOI01000468.1 GCA_003241175.1 Pseudopedobacter saltans | reverse complement strand
TATTTTCCACGTATATTCCAAACTATTGTCAGCAAAAGATTTCAGTATTGGAATTCTAGTTTTAGGATTTAGTTATGGAATGGTAATGGTTTTTGGGATGAGTATTCCTTTTATAGTCGAACATCATTTCCAATTGACACCTGTCGAGTCGGGCTATTGCGCTTTATGTTCGGGTGTTGCCATATTTTTTGGCGGATTTTTAAGTAAAAAAATGATCGATCGACCTTTTTATAAAAAGTTATGGTTGGCTGCGATTTGTGAAATTATAGTTGCTATGTTTATGTATTTCACATCGGGTTGGTCTTTACCATTGTTTGGATTAATTGGATTGGTAATGCTCATACATTTCTGGCAAGGATTTACCTACAATGTTTATTTCACTTATTCCTTGATTCGTTTTCCCGAATATGCCGCTACGGCAAGTGGATTGGCAAGTGGTGGATCTTACATAATATTTTCCATTGCGAGTTATATGATTTCCAATTCATTACATATTGATAATCAAAGAAGTTTGTCTTATTCTTATTTGATCTTATTATCAATAATCGTAGTCTTATTACTAGTATTGAAAAGATATGTAAGCAAACCCAAAAAGAAATTAGCATTGGCGTAACACAAAATAGCCGTTTCATCCGAAACGGCTATTCTATTTAAATACGAGACTGATGTTCATGCAGAATATATCCCGATCCATATATACTTTCAATTTTTAGATTATCATCGGATTGTAGTTGCTTTCTAATACGTGAAATAAACACTTCCAAACTCTTACCATTAAAATAGTCCGTATTTCCCCAAAACTGCATCAACAAATCTTTTTTGGGAACCACAGAATTCTTATTTTGAATAAGATAACGTAGGACTTCAGATTCTCTTATCGTCATTTTTTGAGTATTATCCTCTCCATCGGTTAGCTTATACTTCAAAGTATGATGTTTAAATTTCCCGATTGTCAAAATTTCATCAGCTTTTTTATTTGATTCCTGATATATAGGAAGCGATAGAACATTTTTGATTTTCAATAAGACTTCGTCCATATCAAATGGCTTTGTGATATAATCAATAGCACCCAAAGACAAGCCTTTTAATTTGTAGGTTCGTTCTTGTTTTGCCGTTAAGAAAAATATAGGTTGGTAGGCATAGTCTTTCAAAATTTGCTCTGCCAATATAAAACCATTGCCATCGGGTAATTGTACGTCGATGATAACTAGTTTGAATGATTGCTGATTTAGTATCTTTGTTGCGTCTTCTATATTTTTTGTCCATTGAATATGAATTCCTTTGTACTGTATGTATTTGGACAGAGCAAGTCCCAAATCTTCTTCATCTTCTATTAATAGTACATCTATCATTCAAATTATTTTATTGGTATTTCAATTACTATAGTTGTACCTTGCCCTTTCGTTTCGTCGATGGCAATATGCCATCCCATTTTTTCGGCGCAAGTTTTTACATAATACAGACCTAATCCCAATCCTGGAATTTTTTCAGTTGATTTCGATCGATAGAAAGGTGTGAAAACATTTTTTATATCCACATTGGAGATACCCAAACCATTATCCTTTACAACTAGGCTTAATGTCTCTTTGTTTGTAATCCATGAAAAATTTATTTTCTTATTCTCGTCGTTGTTAAATTTTTCCGCATTGGAGATAAGATTATCCAGAATTCCAAAACTATATTTTGAATCTAAACGTATTGTAGTATCTGGATGTAGCAGTTTATAATCTATTTGGATTCTGTTTTGGTAAGTGATACTCAATTCATGTATTACTTCATTAAAATATTGATTAACGTCTGTATTTTGAAGGTCTGGAATCTGGTCTCTCAACGAAATGGAAGACATGACTTGTGAAAAATAGTGTCTCAAACGGCTAGTTTGTCGTTCGATAATGCTTCCAAATTCTTGAATTTCATTGGAAGATAGCTCGTCTTTCCTTTCTATGAGATTATGCGAACTAACAAGTATTGTTGTCAGTGGCGTATTGAACTCATGCCTTATATGATCCAAAAAACTAGTTTGTAAAGTCGCTAATTTTCGTTGCGCCATCCAGTTTTGATACGTTTTATAGTTTAGAAAAACAATTGCAGCTAAAGAAATTATTGACACTAGCAATATTGGCCACATCTGTTTTAATATTCGCCATGCTCTATTGGGATAATCAGCATACAAACTATAGGTAAATCGATAAACCGCTTTATCTCCATCGCTTACAGCCAACTCTAAAATTTTATTGTTACTATTTCTATATTGTAATTTACCTGTAATAAGAGAGGACGGCGACTCAGAAGGTTTAGAAAATATCGTTGTCCACTTTTGCTTAGAAGATATAAAAAGTTCGAGTCTATTGAAACATAATGCGTAGGATAATGTTGAATCAATATGTCCTTTAAGAAGTATTTTTCCGAAAGCAGAATCTAATGTTTGATGTATACGCAATTGCCCTATAAATACTTTCATTAAACTATCTTCGATCAATTTTGCATTGTATTGATTCGTTTCATTTATCTTCATTAAATAACCCAAACTAGGTTCCAAATCTTTTCGAAACAACTGATTTCCACCCGGAAACATTTTGTCATCCATGATGATATTGCCATAAGCTGATTGTATATAGTCTTTTTGGACAGATTGATAATTAGCGTCTTTGTATTGATAGG
>QFOI01000467.1 GCA_003241175.1 Pseudopedobacter saltans | reverse complement strand
AAAAGAAATTTTAGATCCCTGCCCAAATAGATGTTTTGGATAGGTTTACTGCTTAATAGTCGGTTTTCGATTTGAGCGTTAATGTTGTATTTACAAACGAATAAAAACACAACCAAAACGATTCTACATTTTTTGCTCATTGGAATTGTTTTACTACTTTCAATTACAAGATACTTCACTACCTGGTCCAACCAATCCTGTTGATCTTCCGACTATTCTGATTGGCGAAACGATAGCGTCCTTGCGTGCTTCTGCAGTTCGGATATTGAATAGATCTCTATAGTCGAAAGAGAACTTTAGTATATCGCCAGGCGGATTTGCCTCAAAATACTCATTCCACAGAGGTTGTGTAAACAAAAACCATTTAAGAACAATAAATTGGTTCTTGGGGTCACCATGCTCTTCAAGCCTCATGGTACTAACGTTTCCATGTAAAATTATTCAATTGATTAGATACATCCATTATTTGGTAATTCCACTTACGATTATAGCCAAGATTTTTTATTGATTTGAAGTTATTCAATTGCAAGATACTTCACTACCTGGTCCTGTTATCAAGGAGTGAGGAGTGAAAATATCAATCGGAAAAAGAATTGCATTGGATTTTGATTCAACATCCTTTATTAGGATCAAGTCTCGGTAATCAAATGTTGCCTTGAGCTTCACCTGATCAAAGCTTTTATTCTCCTTTAGTAGACGTATTGTATACTTTTCATCCCATGGAGGTTTTATAAATAGAAACCATCGAAAAATTAGTATTTTATTCTTGGGATATGCGGCCTGTTTTTTCCTTAGGAATTGAGAAATTGTCTTTTCACATATGGAGATTGAGAGGGGATCATAACTATTGCGGTTCAAAAAAACAATGGAGTCGAGATTCCCCCTTTTATCGGTCACAAGACCTATTTCTATAAACATTTCAATATCTATGCTGTCATTCTTCTTTCCTGTATCAAATTCCTGTTGAAAGCTTAATGAAATCAGGTCTTCCACCATTTCTTTTTTCATTATTTTTTGGAAATACTTTGGAGAGAATAGAGGCATCGCTATTTTTTGTCCGTGTGTAATCGAGAATCTGAGTAAAAGCAGACCAAATAATAAGTTGCGGTGTAGCATTTTCATATAATAATTATTCAATTAATTCTATACAATCATTATTTGGTAGTTCCATTTTCAAGTACGGGTCAACCTGTTTTTAGTATCTAGGTTTCATCATCCCATGTATAATTGTTGGCATTAGCAAACCTTCTATGGGCAAATATTTGTTCAGATTGGTAAAATTACTGATTTGTAGGTTGAATTTTAACTTGTCTTCATCTTCGCCTGGTTCAATTTCGTAAAAAACAACTGGAAACAAAATAATTCTTTCTTTTCCTTTGTTCCAGATAGTATCTAATCTGGAATTTTTTATCAAGTCTTCTTTTAGTTGTCTTTCAAAATCTTTTCTCTTCTCATTTAATATTTCCAAGGATAGAAGATCACCGGAAGAATCTACTTGCGCTTTAAATAGGACAAAATTCGACTTTTCATTTTTTCCGATATACTCTGTATATCCCACGCCAGTATTCAAACGTATCAATATATACTTCACAAGTTTTGCATCACTTCCCAATTTATTGTTTGAGAGATTCTGCCCCTGAATACTTTTATGCATCCCTATTGAAAGACAGAATAATACAATCGTCATATATATAAATTGCATATTCTTAATTTTTGCATTTATCACCTTTTGATAAAGAATCACCAACGTTTTCATGAGCAATAATATTTCAAATGGCTAACGTATCTATTCCATTTTTTCCCATCGTTTTCCATGCCTCTGTTTTCAGTAATCCTCCCCGAGCTACAGACTTTCGTTATACATAGATTCATTGGTGGCCATCTACGGAAAGCTATCTTACCATCGGATATATCGGATACATCATACTCTTCAAAGGCAAGATAATGGTATTCGTACTTTGCTCTAATTTATTGATTTCGAATATATCCGATTCACCAAGTCTGAGATTGTAATAATCAGTAATCCTATTTTCGCTGGCGTCAAATTTACAGATATAGATAATCAGTTTACGGAATATAATCCTGTCTCTATTTTCAATTGGAAAGACTATCTGCTCAGTTATTTTTAGAACAGTGTCATTAATCGACTTTTTCACGTTTTTATCGATAAGAGAATTAATAGTTATCACACTGTCAACTTTCAAATTTTTTCCGACATGTAGTCCATAGCTAATAAAGATACCCGAATCTTTAATGCCATTCCTAACGAGAGGTTCGACTAATATATTGAAAATAGTAAAATCCACTTTTTTTACGATCTGGGACTCTTTCTTTTTTAATAGAATGTTAGCTTGCCCAAATACACAGTTAAAAACAAATACTAATGCCAAAGTATGTAGCAATTTTTTCATCTTTGAAGTATTAATTTGTACACTTACTCCCTTTAGACAGGCTGTCTGAAGTTCTCTTGCTGTTGTTGGTGTTTTCACCAACAACTGACGTTTAGGCTTAAATACTTTAAGACTACAAAAAATTGTTGGTGATAACACCAACAATGGTGAAGAAAAGAAATTTTAGATCCCTGCCCAAATAGATGTTTTGGATAGGTTTACTGCTTAATAGTCGGTTTTCGATTTGAGCGTTAATGTTGTATTTACAAACG
>QFOI01000466.1 GCA_003241175.1 Pseudopedobacter saltans | reverse complement strand
TCAAGGAATCCACAAGCATGATGGAAGGTATTGCTTGATGTATGGATTGCCAATCTCCATAATTGGTCATTTTGCCCTTAAAAAAAGAAGAATTGAGCCATGCAAAAGAGAAATTGGCATTGTCACTGTTGAGTATAATCTCTCCTTGTTTTGGTGATTGGCCAGATGCCAATAATCTATTGACATTTTTGGGAATCCATTGTGAATAGGCTCTTATGATTTTATTCTCGTATTTATTTGCCCAGGCAGTAGCCAAACTGACCCATGTATCATTTGTTTGTTGAGGCGCATCGAACATATACAATTCTTGCAAAACATCTTGATAAAATTCAGAAAAGGTATCGTTATTGTATTGTTGCATCAATTTATTGACGCAAAGATGACCACTGCTAAAAGCGGAGACGGCAGTGTATCCGATTGGCAGCAATCCATTATCTTCATACCCTTTGTACGTGGTCACAAATTGTTGTATTTCTTTCAAAATGCCTAACAAAAGTTCGGGATTTTCAAAATCTCCTGCATTGCGGCTAGCATCTAAAATGGGAATCACGTTAACGGCAATTTTTCCACTTTTTTCTATTTGGTAGAGCAATCCTTTTCCCGCCCATTCCAATAACATTCCGTTGCTATCTATATTGGTATTGGCTTCGTAAGTTAGATTTCTAAGGAATATGTAATACAAAAAATCCCATCCATAGGGATAATAATTCCCGTCCAAAGTAGATTTTAGTGATTCTCTCCCTTGTACAGATGTGGCTGTATAATATTCCGCTATGTTTTGTCCAATAGTCGGATGGAAGAAGATGTGCATTGGAATGCCACCGTTCGTTGAGATACTCTCTACATCCAATGTGTTAGGAATACTAACCGCTATTAATTTAGGATAGACATCACCCTCTCTTTCCAAAATAATGGTTTCAAAATCTGGCGTTGGCGTATCGGTTGCCAAAGACACTATCTGCTCATTGGTAGATGTATCTTCTACAGTGGCAAAAAGAATATCTTTTTCTTGGGTGTCAAAACCAAAATCTAGAATTCGTTTGTCCAACTGTTGTAAATAGGTTTCGATCTCTGCTGGTCCCATTGCGGACACGGCATCAACATCTTCGGGGCTGTATCTTTCACAAAAAGCCAATATGGTTGGGCGCGCTGCTTCTAGACGAGAAAGACCATTTCTCCCAAAAAGACCGGGAATGGTGTTGAGCTCGTCCAAAACATTGGATGTTACATCTGTCATCTTAGTATTTTTTTATTTAAATAAAATTGGGGTCGGAAATTTCAGGTAGTCTCGGTAATACGTCACATACCCAACCAATTACCTGCATTCCCGGATTGGACAGTTCATTTTGGACAATGTTGTTGTCTTCAATGTTGAAAATGCCTAGTGCCATACTGTTTTCCGCATTTTTTTTGTCATCGTCCGACCACGCAGCTTTTATTTTCAGATCTTTGATAAGGATCATTGCTGTTGGAATACATTTCATCAGACCTTGGTTGGTTTCGTTGTTTTGTCCATTGGAGAAGAAATTTTCCTTGAGGGTTAAACAGTACCACATTTTGGAATAAGCGAATAATGATGTATCGAACCACGGTCTATTTAGGTAAATCAAGCTGTATTTAAAAGACATAGAAAATCCCTTTGTCACCACAGGATTACTTGTTTCAGATTCTGCTAGCACATTGGTTAGTTTGATTCTGTCGGCTAATTTTACGTTGGTAAGGAAATTTTTGCTTTTGAATAGTTTGATAGTATCTAGCTTGATGGGTTCGTTTTTTATGTCTAGTGGCTTTATGGGGATTCTGGTGGTATTGATATTGGTTGTTGGAGTTGGTTTTGCAATAGGAGTGGTAGGAGTTATATTTGGTTTTATATTGAAAATGGGTTTTACATTCAATATGGTATTGTCATTTGGCTTAGTTACGGATTCATTGACTGTTGTTATCTGCTTTAAGACATTAGGGGAAATATTCAGTTTTTTCTTTACAGAAATATCTGAAATTCTTTTGACAAGATTTTGGTCTATGACGATTTTGTTTTTCCAAACAATGGGTATACGTTTTTTTACTGGATCTCCAGACGGCGTAGGTGTGGGCTTGTCTTCTGTTACGGAAAAATTTTTTTCCAACCAAAAAGCACCTTTTGTGTCATACCAGTTTTGCGGAGTTGAATAAACAGGTAGGTAACTGCCTTCCGGAGTCTGTATGGATGCTTTTTTGGCTTCTTGAAATTTCTGTAAAGCACTACTCTTGCTTTCACTAAAACGAGCCATATAGGGACTAATATCCGGTGCATTGATCTTGGCGTCGGTGAATGCAGCACTTGCAATGAGTGTCTCATAAGAACTGCTTAACCGATTGGTATTGGGTACATATACTTCATCTATCTGAGAGAGGCGATCTCCCAAAATGGAAAGTTGCTCAGTTGCTTTTATTTTGGAGAGGTCTTCGTTATCCGCTGCAAAATCTAGTGGGTCAATAACGGTCCCTATTGGTTCAAAACTAATAAAAGAACTGTCCTTGTTCATCCCCTTGTATTGTTCCAAAAAGAAGGAACGTATATTGTCCATGAGGTTATCTATATTCATAATAGTAGATTGGGAAAATTACCTAAAGACAAATAAGGAGTCAATATCAATTTTGACTAGTCTTTAGGTAATTTTGGGTTTTTTAAAGGAGG
>QFOI01000465.1 GCA_003241175.1 Pseudopedobacter saltans | reverse complement strand
AATGTCCTCTTTTCGGTTAATTTCGAGCATTGTATTAGTTTTTCAAAGTTGAGCTTTCAAAATGGCAGGTAACATATAAATATACGCAATATAGCAATTCTTAGCTTTTTTGTTTAAAATATTTTTTCGTACTGAAAATCAGATATTTATAAGAGGTGTTATATTGTGCGTTTTTTGTATTTTTTTAGTTGTATTGACGCATATAATACAAAAAGCGTATATAGGGGGGAATCTGACTATTTATGTTAAATTTTAAAAAATAAGGAATGCATTGCTGCACTCCTTACCGATATATAACGACATAGATTAGTTTCTATTCATCAAAGCGTAGATGCTTTACCGTTTGCCCATTGTTAATTAGTTGTTTTAGCGAGTCGATACCAATCTTGATATGGGTATCGACATATTTGGAAGTAACAGAGGCATCACTTGCTTCTGTTTTGACACCTTCCGGTATCATGGGCTGATCGCTTACCAACAATATAGCTCCGGTGGGTATTTTATTGTAAAACCCAACACTGAAGATCGTTGCGGTTTCCATATCAACTGCATAAGCTCGCACTCTCTTTAGGTATTCTTTGAATTCTTCGTCGTGCTCCCATACACGCCTATTAGTTGTATATACCGTACCCGTCCAATAATCGGTTTTATAGTCACGGATTGTGGTGGATATCGCTTTTTGTAACTGAAAGGCCGGTAGGGCAGGGACTTCACGTGGGAAATAGTCATTGGATGTTCCTTCTCCGCGTATGGCCGCAATAGGTAGAATAATGTCACCAATTTTATTTTTCGGTTTTAATCCTCCACATTTTCCTAGAAATATAACGGCTTTAGGATGTACAGCTGACAACAGGTCCATAATAGTTGCCGCACCTGGACTTCCCATACCATAGTTGATAATGGAGATGTCGTCCTTTGTTGCACATTGAAATGCTCTATCTTGTCCTATGACTTCAACATTGTTCCATTCTGCAAACTTGTAAACGTAATTTTTAAAATTTGTAATAAGTATGTATTTTCCGAAATTTTCTAATTTCTCGCCTGTATATCGAGGAAGCCAGTTATTGACTATCTGTTCTTTTGTCACCATATATAATCCTTATTTTTTCTTACTTAGGTCCGGGCTTGGACAAATATTGTTTTTTTCTGTCTTATTACCTAAGAATCTTATATTGCCCCTTTGTTAATATTGTAGAATGCAAATAAGTTATCCAAAAACAGACTTCAAATTAAAGTCAGTAGGAGATGCGCAGAAGATTTGGGACATCGTCAGGAAACGATGGGTTTGCCTGACGCCTGAAGAATGGGTTCGGCAAAACTTTGTACAATATCTTCTTAACATAAAAAACTATCCTCCCTCTTTATTGGCCGTGGAGAAAGGCATTGTTGTAAATGGTTTGAAAAAAAGATGCGATATTGTTGTATTTAAAAACAGTGATCCCTGGTTGATCGTGGAATGTAAAGAGCCTAATGTTCCTTTGTCCGAAGACACTTTTATGCAGGTTGTGAGATACAACATGACATTGCAGGTTCCCTATCTCGTGCTGACCAATGGAGCGCATACTTTAGGATGGCATGTCGCTAATAACAAAATAGAACCTTTGCTGGAACTGCCGACTTGGTAAAATCTGTTGTGTATTTATTCCCTCCCTCAAAGGGGGCTAGGGAGAGGTTTGTAAATTATGGAGCATATTGGTCAGAATTAAGTAATCAACATCTAGCAAACTTTTAAAAGTATTGTCCGAAATGGTTTTATAAGTTTAAATTTGCAAATCTTAGAAATAGTTAACGTAAAGAGCGAATATGATCAAAAGTTATTGGTGGAAGATTTTATCCTTTGTCCTTTTGCTTTATGTTTCCATATACGGCTTTCTGGTACCAGTTCCCGTATTGGACGGTCGACTACAACAGTCAGTCAGAAACCTTTTTTTTCATGTGCCGATGTGGATGGCAATGATGGTTTTGTTTGGTGTATCGGTGGTTTATTCTATTAAGTATTTACGAGACAGCCAACCTAAAAATGACATATACGCATTAGAGTATGCTAGGACAGGAGCAGTGTTTTCTCTTTTGGGTTTGGTCACTGGAATGGTGTGGGCGAAATACCAGTGGGGAGCATTTTGGAGTGCTGATCCTAAGCAAAACGGAACAGCCATTGCTATTTTAATCTATCTCGCTTATTTTGTATTGAGAGGATCCATTACAGATGATGACAAAAAAGCAAAGATTGGAGCAGTCTATAATATTTTCGCTTTCTGTATGCTATTTCCAACGATTTGGATTTTACCAAGATTAACAGAGAGTTTGCATCCAGGAGGAGAGGGGAGCGAAGGTAATCCTGGATTGAATCCGAAAGACACTTCTGCGGCGTTGAAGATGGTATCCGTTCCCGCTTATTTTGGTTGGATATTGCTTGGTGTTTGGATTTCTACGCTTAGGGTCAGGTATCGTTTATTGGTCAATAAAGTGGAAGAAAAACAGATGAACTAGTTGAAAAAATATTATTGATTTTTAAATTAATGAAAATGAAAAATAGATCAAAATATATAGTAACGATACTTGCCTTATTGGTGATACAAACTTACTCTTTTGCACAAGAGGCAACACCTTCTGGAAAAAATGCCGTGGACAGTTTCATGCTTTCCAATGGTAAAATTTTTGTGGGAGAGTTTAAAAAATAATC
>QFOI01000464.1 GCA_003241175.1 Pseudopedobacter saltans | reverse complement strand
GTTAAAGATGCACTCATTTATCAATGGGCAAGTTATACGGCAGTTTATAGTTTCGTACAAGATATGACAGTATTAAGAGGACAATTGCAAAATGCTTTTCCGAATACTAAAATAAAAGTTTATCAAGATTTAGTTTATGATTTTGAATCTCAGGAACATTGTGAATCGAAAGAAATCCACAAAGACGTGGAAACTATAATCATGACTGCCAATCTTGTTTCTGATCCAGCGAAGCAGCAAGAATATATTGACTATCATCAATCGCAGTTTGAAAAATGGCCAGAAGTTTCAGGAGGCTTTTGTAATGCTAGTTTTCAACAAGTGTTGGTTTTTAAAAATGAAAGACAATTGATGTTAGTTATCACAATTCCGAAAGGTCAGCGTTTGGATAAATTGAATCCTAAAACTACCGAAAATAATCCAAAAGTAGTAGAGTGGAACAAACTAATGTCACAATATCAAGAAGGAATTGAAGGAACCAAGAATGGGGAAACTTGGATTGTACTAAAAGAGTATTAAAATAGATTTTACTTAAAATATTATCGAATATTATGGAAAATGAAAAAATATTATATGTTGGGATACTCGGTTTAGGCGAGGGTAGAAGTACCATGTCAGCAGTATTGAAAAGCGAAAAACTCCATTTGAAAAATATCTGTGATGCTAACGAGCAATTATGCCAACAACGTTGCAAGGAATTTCAATACGATCATTTTACAACTAAATATGAAGATCTATTAAATGATGAATCGATTGATCTCATAGCGATTTATACACCAGATCATTTGCATGCGACACATATCAGATTAGCTTTAGAGCATGGCAAACATGTCGTTTGTACCAAACCATTTGTTGATGATCTAGCTGATGCAAAACAATTATTAGAACTACAAGAGAAAACAGGCAAGCGTGTTTTTGTTGGACAAAGTTCTCGTTTTTTTGAACCTTATAAAAAACAAAGACAAGATTTTGAAAATGGACTTATTGGTGATCTGATCACCATTGAAAGCCACTACAATGCAGATCACCGTTGGTTTTTAAAGAAAAAATGGGCATTAGAAGCTTCTTTCAAATGGTTGTACGGTGGATTGAGCCATCCTGTTGATTTTATTCGTTGGTATTTACCCGAAGTAGAGGAAGTAATGGGCTATGGAATGATTAGCGCTAATGGTTTACATGCAGGACTTAAAAATGACGATACCATGCATTTTATTTTTAGAAATAAGGATGGTCGTATAGCTCGAGTTAGTGGTGCCTACACTGGACCTGTCCAACCTACCTATCGAGAAAGTGAAATGAGTTGCATTTTGAGAGGTACAGAAGGCGCGAGTCAGGCAGACTATCATGAATTACGATATGCTATTACCAATAAAAAAGGTGAACAGTTAGTCCAAACTTGGGGTGATAAAGAGTTGAATCATTTTTTCAGATTTGAAGGACAGTCTCACCATGCAGGAGAATACCAAAATTATTTGGAGTATTTCGCTGCTGCGATTATTTCTGGAGAGAAGGCTTTTCCTGATATAAAGGAAGGTATTGGAACAGTTGCATTACTGCAAGCCATGGATGAAAGTTTAAAGACTAGAAAACCTGTTTTAATAAAAGATATATTAAACCAATATGGTTTATAGTTAAAATTTAATTACGATTGCATGGGCCATTTATTATCGAAATTTCAAACTGTCGATTATGTTATAGTCGTTGTTTACCTAGTTCTATTGCTAGTAATAGGTTATCGTGCTAGTTTTGGAAAAAAAGCCAAAAAAGAAAATCTTTTTCTAGCAGGAAAGTCTTTGAATTGGTATAATATCGGTTTTAACATGTGGGGGACCAATGTAGGACCTTCTATGTTATTGGCTTTTGCTAGTATTGGATATTCTACGGGGATTGTTGCAGGTAATTTTGAATGGTATGCTTTTGTTTTTCTGATGTTGTTGGCTTTAGTATTTGCACCACGATATTTGGCGAGTAACGTCACGACTATGCCAGAGTTTATGGGCAAAAAATATGGAGAAAAAACACGGAACATTTTAGCATGGTATGCCATGGTCAAAATGTTGATTTCATGGTTGTCCTTAGGATTGTTTGCAGGAGGATTTTTAGTAAGGCAGATTTTAGGAATTCCGATGTGGCAATCCGTAATTGTTTTAGTTCTTTTTGCAGGATTGTTTACAATGGCAGGCGGATTGAAGGCAATCGCCAGAGTTAATGTTTTTCAGATGATATTATTGATAGGCGTCTCTTTGATTTTATGTGTTATTGGTTTGAATAAAGTAGGTGGTTTGAGTAATTTGTTTGCCCAAACACCTTCTAGTTATTGGCATTTGATCAAACCAGCCTCTGATCCCAATTATCCGTGGTATGCCATTTTTCTGGGTTATCCTGTTTCTGCAATTGCTTTTTTTTGTACTGATCAGGCAATGGTACAATCTGTTTTGGGAGCGCGTAATCTCAAACAAGGACAATTAGGTGTCAATTTTATTGGTTGGTTGAAGATATTGTCTGTTCCCTTATTTATTTTACCCGGAGTGATATGTTCCATTCTTTACCCAAATCTGCACAGTGCTGATGAGGCATACATGACAATGGTGACCAATTTGTTCCCAGCTGGATTAAATGGTTTGGTTTTGGTTGTTTTGATTGCCGTTTTAGTTGGAACTATTGGTTCGTCATTAAATGCTTTAAGCACGGTATTTACAACGG
>QFOI01000463.1 GCA_003241175.1 Pseudopedobacter saltans | reverse complement strand
TAGGCAAACTAAAATTAAATCCTTCCATAGTATAATTTTATCGTTAGAAAATGTGTGTTCATTTAACCTGTTGTATATTTAGAAGAATCAATAGATATTTCACTTACATATTCTTCCATAAATTATTTAAACCCTTTAAATTTTATCGACAATAATCAACCCCACCCTTATTCCCTCCCCTTGAGGGGAGGGTTAGGGAGAGGTTTTCAATAATATTTGGCTAAATGCACAACAGGCTTATTATTTTATTTTAACTATATATCGGCCAGTCAACTGACCTTTGCTAATCGTTTCAATACTTTCAGGCAATTCATCCAAACTGATTTCAGTTACGGTAGATTCCAAATTATCTGGTCGCCAATCACTTGCAAAATGTTTCCAAATAGGTTCGCGTTTTTTTACTGGATAATTCACCGTATCAATTCCCATCAAGTTAATTCCTCTCAATATAAATGGAAAAACCGTAATTGGAATTTCACCACCAGCAACCATTCCACAGTTGGTAACAGTTCCGCCATAATTGGTCATTTTTATCAAATTTGCCAATATTTCTCCTCCAACAGTGTCAATTGCACCAGCAAATTTAGTTTTCAAAATAGCTTTAGGAGATTTTTCGCTCAATTCATTTCTGTCAATAATTTCCGATGCTCCAATCGATTTCAGAAACTCATTCGCAGACGCTTTACCGCTTACCGCTGCCACTTTGTAACCCAATTTATGTAAAATGCCAACAGCCAAAGAACCCACGCCACCAGAGGCACCGCTCACAGCAATAACGCCATCCTCCGGTTTTACATCATTGTGAATTAATGCAGCGACGCTTTGTCCAGCCGCCAAACCTGCAGTGCCATACATCATACTTTCTTTCAAGGTCAAATCTTCGGGTAATTTTATCAACCAATCGGCTGGAACACTTGCCAATTCTGAAAAACCACCATCTGTATTCATCCCAAAATCGAAACCAGTAATAATGACCTTATCTCCAGCTTTCCAATTGGAATTTTCGGAAGAAATAACTACGCCCGCAGCATCAATTCCAGGTGTATGTGGAAATTGTGTCGTAACGCCAGGATTGCCCATTGCGGACAATGCATCTTTGAAATTAAGAGAGGAATAATGGATTTCCACCAATACTTCCGAAGCCTTTAATTCGCTTGTATTCCTTGTTACGATTGTGTTTGAGACAGTTCCATCTTCCGCTTTTTCTGTCAATAGACATTTATAGGTCGTATTCATTTTTACAAAAATTTATACAAATATAGCAACCTATTAACTAGTAGGTAGTATATTTGCAAAAATATTTTTTGAAAATGACCAAGCGGGAAGAAATTTTGCAAACAGCCGATCAGTTAATGATGGAAAAAGGTTACAATGCATTTAGCTTTTATGATATTGCGGAGAAAGTCGGTATCAAAACGGCATCCATACATTATCATTTCCCTGCAAAAAAGGATTTGGGTATCGCGATTATCACGCAACACAAAGATGAATTGGTTCAAGTTTTTGAAAAATATGCAGAACGTTCCCCAGTTGACAAATTGGAATTATTTTTCAAAATTTATACTAGAGTTAAGCAAAATCATCACGTCTGTATTATGGGTTCGCTTGCGTCTGATGTCAATACAATTTCGGAAGATATGCGTGATACTTTACAGGATTTTTGTCAGTTTTTTATGGATTGGTTATCCGACGCATTGGAAGAAGGTCGAACTAAAAAGCTTTTTCAATTTGAAGGAACTGCAAGGATTAAAGCGATGATGATTTATACCAATATGATGGGTGTCGTGCAAATGAATCGCTTGACAGACACCAATGATTTGGAAATGATGAAAGAACAAATCAGAACCGATTTAAAAATAAAATAATAACTATAAAAAACACGAAACTATGAAAGCCATTGGATTTAAACGCTCTTTGCCTATCGAAGACGAACAAAGTTTTATCGAATTTGAAACAGAAATTCCAACACCAAAAGGACACCAGATTTTAGTAAAAATAAAAGCGATTGCTGTCAATCCTGCCGATACTAAATTTAGAAAATATGCGCTAGGCGACAAAGAATTACCTGAACCAAAAATTATTGGTTGGGATGCAGCGGGCGAAGTTGTTGGTGTTGGAGATGAAGTAGAATTGTTCAAAATCGGCGATGAAGTGTATTATAGTGGACAGATTGACAAACCTGGATGCTATGCAGAATATCAAGTTGTGGACGAGCGTATAGTTGGTCACAAACCAAAAAATCTTTCGATGGTGCAAGCTGCAGCATTAGCCGTTCCAGCCTTGACGGTGTGGGAATTGTTACTCGATCGTATGTATTTATCCAAAGAAAATGCTGCAAATAAAACTTTGCTCATCATCGGCGGCGCTGGTGGTGTGGGTACTTACGCGATTCAATTTGCCAAGAAAATATTGGGAATGAAAGTTATTGCAACAGCTTCACGTCATACTACGATTGAATGGTGTTTGGATTATGGTGCAGATCTCGTCGTTAATCATCGTGAGTTATTGATGGAAATGCAGGACAATGGTTATCCGCAAGTGGACTATATTATTGACCTAGCAAATATCAATCAGCATTGGAAAAATATGGTCGAATTGATTGCGCCAGAAGGTCGTATTGGTTCGATTTCAGACGCAACGGGACCGATTGATTTGGCAGCGTTGAAAAATAAAAGTGTGAGTTTTGCTTGGGAATTTACGTGTA
>QFOI01000462.1 GCA_003241175.1 Pseudopedobacter saltans | reverse complement strand
TACTAAAATTATTTCGAAATAACCGCTTTATAGTCTATACTGTATGTTTGCCCTTTTTTAATTTCCAATTCATATTGATTTGAGCCTTTGGAAATAACTTTTCCCTCTTTGCATTTTGGAGCATTCATACTATTGAAAACTAATCTTCCGACACCTTCGGATGCAGATATTTTTATATTGAAAGTATTACAATAAACACGCACTTCTCCTTTGGGTGTAGGCACAACTCCATCGATCCATTTCAGACCACCAAGTGCAGGTTTTATTTCGTAAGTTTCAAATCCTGGAGATGTCGGACTGACCCCCAAATAATATTTTCCAAGTAAATATATAGGACTCGCACCCCAAGCATGGCAAAGGCTTTTTCCATATTTTCGACCATACATTTCATAATGTTCAGCTCCTTTTTTGCTAGGATCATATTCTTCCCAAAAGGAAGTCGCTCCTAATTTCAACATACCACCCCAATAGTCTTTCATTTCTTTCAATACATAGTCTTGTGAACCTAAAGCACAAAGCGCTTCCAACTCATAAAAACGCATATAAGGTGTAGTGATGGAAGGAACTTTATCATTTAACAATACAGATTTTTTAACTTCCGATTTCTGTGCATCATTAAAATAATTAAAAAAGATAGCAAACATATTGGCATATCTCGTCACATTATCACTTTGAGTACCATCAATGCGACTATGCATGAGTGCTTGATGTTGATCATTCCAATAGTATTGGAATAGTTTAGCTTTCAAATCTTTTGCCATTTCCTTGTATTGCGTAGCATCTTCTTTGTGATTTGAAAGGTCTGCACAGATAGCCATCGTTTCCAATCCTCTAGCGAACAATAATTGTTCAAAACTTAATGCACCTTTTTTACTTAATCCTTTTGCCCAGTCAACAAAAACCCAATCTCCTGTCATTCCTTCTAACAAACCGTCTTTGTTTCTCCTTGACACTACATAGTCCATCAAGGTTTTCATACGATCATAGTTGTTAACAAGAAAAGTCTTATCTCCTGTAAACATATAATAGTCATAAAAACTCAAAAACCAATAAAACGTATAGTCCATAATCGTATTGATATGACTCGTTACTGGATCTTTTCCACGAAGTGCATACATTGTACGCTTTACAGTTTCGTTGTCATTCATCAAATAATAATTCATCAAATAACTCTGTGTAGCATCACCACTCCAAATCCAACGATCTCTTTTGATTCCATCAATGAAAAACTCTCTAGTACTTAGATGCAAAGTATATTTCGCAACATCATATATCTTGTTCAATTCTTCGTCACTACAAGTGAAATTTCCTTTATCTTTTAAGTCTGCATATTCGTACAGCATGGAAACACTATCCAACTGCAATCCATCCATATTTCTAATATTTACATATCGAAACGCTTTGGACAATTGTGGAGTTGTATCTATTTTTTTGGAAGAACTTATAGTTATCCAATCAAATGTTTCGGCATGTTCAGGATCTAACGCTTCTTCCTTACTTTCCCCATATACCAATTGCAATTTGCCATTACCAACAATACCATGAAGTTTGACAAAGCCAAATGTCTCTTTTCCAAAATCTAACAAAATAGAATTGCTATTTTTTATTACGGAAACTGGTCGTTGAACTATAACGGGCAAAACAAATCTGGAAGGAATCTGATTGACCGAATTAAAATTCCAATATCCAGCAGATTGATAATTTGTTGCAGACACATCCGAGGATTTACCGGTCTCATCTATCCATTCTTTATCTTCAAAAGTGGCTAACCAGCTCGCATCTGTTTTCACATAACGTCCAGACATAAACACAGTTGGAGGCGTCGCTTGATTGTATATTTTGACATTGATACGATGTTTTCCAGCGGGAACAATGAACGTTCCTGTCAAGTCGTCAATCGCTTTTCCATCTATTTTAATATTGCAAATTCCTTCCGTTTGAAAGTTTACTGTATCAGCATTGGGCAATGAAAAATCCTTATGAAAATCCACTAAAGGATAATGACTATCCATTTTCCAAAAAATAGGAAAAAATGCATTCCTTTCCGTTCTTCTGTTTTGCATTTGATTGGAAAGCCATATTTCGTAATCGCCAGGATACCAAATCCAAGTCTGCGCAGAAACGGACTGAAAAACCATAAAACATAAGAACAGCAACAACAATTTATAATTGTAGCATTTACACTTATAAAAAAGATTAAAATATTTCCGTGGCAAATTCATCATGACAATTATCTAAATAAAATATATAGCAAAATCATTACAACACTTAACAATCCCCACATCCATTTGACAATATTATTTGGCTTAGCAATATGGACATTTGCATCTTCTGTGCTCGTTATTGGTTGTTTGTCCAATAGACTAATGGCGAACGCTATCGTTATTAACAGCATAAAAATACAAAAAGAAAGTAACAAATAGTGCGGCCAAAAGTGATATTTTCTCGCAGGAAGTACCCAAAGGTAAATAACACCAATACCCAAACTGATCGCCGAGCCCCAAGAAAGGGTGAAATCAACTGCTTTTTTGGTCGTCTTTTTCCAAAAAACAGCCAAAAGAAAAACAACGGTCAATGGCGGTGCAATAAATCCCAAAACCGCCTGAAAAATATCGAATAGTTTTAATCCCTTAATACTATCAATAGCCAATGCGACCAATATGGCAAACACACAACCAGCTAAAACGGTGCGTCTACCAACTTTGATGATTTGTTCGGTAGTAGCATTGGGATTTATTTTTTTTACATAAATATCCG
>QFOI01000461.1 GCA_003241175.1 Pseudopedobacter saltans | reverse complement strand
ATAACCGCTACCACTATCATTCAGTTCTTAAACAAAAAGGTTTTTAAACGAAATTTAAACAATCTAAAAATAAATATTGTCTAAATGCACAACAGGTTTTTTTAATAATTCGGCTCTTTGTTTACGCGTTAATGGTTTCAAGTCAAAGGCAACAAAGCAAAGTAAGTCAAACGCGTCAACATCTGGCTGTTTGGTGATTTCTATTAAATGGTCAATAGAAATTCCATTGTTTTCCAGTTCATCAAAAATATTCTGCCGTTCTTGTAGGTTGTTCCATTTAATGCGAAATTCATTCATGGATGGAAACATCGTCGTAATCTGTTCCTTTGCATATTGAGTAAACTGAACGGTTCTAAGCCTACCGTTCGCATCCAGAATATGAACACTTTCTGCAACAATTGCAACAGTTCCTTCGCTGATATAATATTTTCTTCTTGGTTCTATGCCACCGCCTGAAGGAGGTTCATCCGTATCATCATCTTCCCAATCGTCACTGTCGTCTGTTGGTTGATTTGGAATCCATTCATCACCATCAATAATATTTCCGCCCTCGTCAATTTCATCTTCCGTTATCAATGGGGGTTCTCCATCAAAATCAGGATCCGCAAAATTTCTTGTTGCACTTCCTGTATAATCTAAAATCGTGAAGAACAATTTCTCTTTATCTTCTCTTACGCGCGTTCCTCGTCCAACAATCTGCTTTAATTCGGTCATAGAGTTGACAGTTCTAAAAATTACAATATTCTTGCAAGTGAGAATGTCTACACCTGTGCTTAATAGTTTTGAAGTAGTTACAATTACTGGAATTAGTTCGTCTATATCCATAAACCTATCTAAATGTCCTTTTCCAATGTCGCCTTCTTCTGAAACAATACGAACCACATAATCAGGATATTGCTGAACCAAATCGGCATTTAAGTTACTCATTTCTCTACGGAATTGGTCAGCATGTTCTTGGTTGACACAAAAAACAATTGTTTTATCAAACCTTCCCTATTTAACCATGAAGTTATAAAAGTGCTTTACAACAGCTTTTGTTCTTGGTAAATAGGATAATGTGCTTTCAAAATCGGGAGTTGTATAAATACCGTCAGGGATTAATTCCCCGTTATCGTCTAGTTGTCCTTCTTCGGGTCTGAAACCCGTCGCGTCCGTTTCCGTAACTACACGATGAACCAAATAAGGCGTCAAAAATCCATCTTCGATTCCTTGTTTTAAGCTGTAGATGTAAAGTGGATTTCCAAAATATACGTAAGTATCTTTGTTGTCATCCCTCAATGGAGTAGCTGTTAAACCAATTTGAACAGATGTATTGAAATACTCTAAAATAACTCTCCAATTGCTGTCACCCGATGCACTTCCTCTATGGCATTCGTCAATTACAATTAAGTCAAAAAAGTCTCTCGGTAATTTTCTAAATGCGCCCGGTCTGTTATTGTCTTCCGCTAATGATTGATAAGTGGAAAAATATACTTCTCTACTACTTGGTAGCCCTTCTTCGCGGACCAAGCACCTTGCATCACCAAAAATTGAAAAGTCCTTCGCATGTGGGTCGGAAACTAAAATACTTCGGTCCGTAATAAACAAAATTTTGGGTCTTCGATATTCGCCATTTCTATTCCAACGATTGTTCCAAAGTTTGTAAATAATTTGAAATGCAATAGTTGTTTTTCCGGTTCCTGTCGCAAGGGTCAACAGTGCCCTTTTCTTTCCTTCCAATACTGCTTTTACTACCCGGTTAATCGCAATTGTTTGGTAATACCGTTCAGGCTTGTTTGGTATTGGTAAAAATGGCTTCAGAAATGTTTCTTGTATTTCAGGCTTTATTGGTTCTGCTCGATTTAGTCTGTCCCAAAGTTCAGCCGGTGTTGGATATTTTGTGATTTTGCTTTCGAGTCCAGTGAGGAAGTCAAACTCCAAAATTTCAGTTCCATTTGTTGAGTAGGCAAATTTAAGCCCAAGGATTTGGGCATAGTCTTTTGCTTGTTGGATGCCATCAGCAGCCAATTTGTATTTTTTCTTTGCTTCAACAATAGCTATCGGGAAGTTTTGTGAATAGCGAAGCAAGTAGTCAAAGCGTTTTGCTTTTTTCTTCTCGCTTTCCTTCCTATAACAATGATTTTACCATCTGTAAATGTCCGTTGTTCAACTATTAACTCATCTGTCCAATTGCTATCATACAGTTTGGGCAATACTTCTTTCCGGCAAGTATCTGCCTCACTGTCATGGTCATCAATGTGTATAGTTTTATCACTCATTTACATATCACAAATCAATCTGCAAAAGTACGTTTTTTATAGGCATAGTTGAGAAAAGTAGTTGAGAAAAAATGACGCTTGGAGTGCAAAAAATAAAAATGTATGCCTAAAAAGCAAAATTTAAGATTTCAGAAAGGTCGCAGGGTTTGCCGATATACTAGTTTTCCAAAACTTTCAAAAAAGCATCCGCAGAAACTATGTTTACTTTTGGAAATTTCAACCTGGCAGCTTCTTTGAAATGGGCGTCGTTTGTTACCAGAAAATCGACACTAGCTGCTACCGCAACATCGAAAAACTTATTGTCGTCCTGGTCTTTTTTAATGGCATCCCAATTATAATACACATGTTGGTAAACTATATCAGGAGATTCTGCAAATATATCCATTACCAACTCTGCCACACCATGTGCCGAATGTTCTTGGAGGATTTCTTCATACTCATGTAAAATATCTTCAGATACTGCCAGTTCATACTTTCCAGCAATAAAAGCTTGCCAAATTGG
>QFOI01000460.1 GCA_003241175.1 Pseudopedobacter saltans | reverse complement strand
TGATGTTATTAAAAAATAAAAAAGTGGCCATTATAGGTGGCGGTCCTGGCGGTTTGACTTTAGCCAGATTATTACAAAACGGCGGTGTAAATGTGAAAGTTTATGAACGTGATGTAGATCAAAATGCCCGTGTACAAGGTGCTCCTTTGGATTTACACGACCAATCCGGTTTAGCTGCACTTCGCAAAGCGGGTTTGATAGAAGAATTCAAGAAAAATTATATGGTTGGTGCCGATCGGGAAAAGATTTTGAATCCCAAAGGCGAGATTTTTTTCAATGATCACGATATGGATTTGGGTGAAGATTTTGGGCACAAGCATTTTCGTCCAGAAATTGATCGTGGAGTACTTCGTAAAATGTTATTAGCGTCGTTGAATCCTGAAGTAGTGATTTGGAACTGTCATTTTCTTTCGATGGAAAAGCAAGGCGAAGGCTGGTTGTTGCATTTCAAAAATCAGAAAGACGAATATGCAGATGTGGTCATAGCGGCCGATGGTGCCAATTCAAAAATTCGTTCGTATGTTACTGATATCAAAGCGTTTTATAGTGGTATTACGATGTTGGAAGGCAATATCCCTAATGCCAAAGAGAATGCGCCCAATGTTTTCAAATTATTGAACGGAGGAAAAATAATGGCATTTGGAGACAAGCAAAATATTTTGATGGGGCAAAAAGGCGATGGTGAAATTGGTTATTATCTGAGCTTCAAGACCGATGAAAGTTGGACGAATACAAATAATTTAGATTTTACCAATAAAGCGCAAATTTTGGGCTGGTTTAAAACCAATTACAATGATTGGGATCCAATGTGGTACGAACTGTTTGATAATGTTTTGTTGCCTTTTGTTCCGCGTCCGATTAATTGTTTTCCATTAGATCAAAATTGGCAATCTCAACCGAATGTAACCTTGTTAGGCGATGCTGCGCATTTGATGCCGCCATTTGCAGGCGAAGGTGTAAATATGGCGATGTTGGATGCTATGGAATTGAGCGAAACTTTGTTGTCCAATCAATATGCAACCATTTTGGAAGCCATTCAAAATTATGAATCAAATATGCTTCCTCGAGCTTCGGCGATTGCAAAAGAATCTTTAGAAAATGGCGAAAGAATGCATGATGCAGATGCATTAGAAACGATGGTAGGTTTCTTTTCGCATCTGGGATTAAAATAAAAAGCTGGCAGATTTGCCAGCTTTGTTCCAATTAATGTTCAGCTTTTCCTTTTACTTCCAACTTCGGCGGAATTAGTTTGTAAACAACAGGAGTAACTATTCTTGACAATAATGTTGATGTAATCAAGCCGCCAATCATCACTATTGCTAATGGCGAAATAAGCGGATTGCTTGACCACGCAATAGGCAGCAAGCCTCCAATAGCTGTTAACGTAGTAAGGATTATTGGCAAGAAACGTTGTTCGCCTGCTTCTTCAATAGCTTGATTGAGTTCCATTCCTTGTTCACGTAGTTGGTTGGTAAAGTCAACTAGCAAAATCGTATTTTTAACCTCGATCCCTGCTAATGCAATAATCCCAACAGTTGCGACGAATGACATTGTATTGCCCGTTACCAATAACGCCAATACCGCACCAACTATACCCAATGGAATTACCGACAAGACTATTAACGTACTCTTGAATGTTTTGAACTGCAAAACCAATACCGCAATGAACATAAATGCAACGACCAAGATGACACTTCCAAAACCTTCAAAAGAGTCTTTTTTATTATCCATTTCTCCAGCCATCGTGTAGGAATATCCTTCGGGTAATTTTACTTTTTGCAAATTGGCATCCACACTATTAATCACATCTGTATTTAGAAATCCATTTTTTACAAATGCCGTTACTGAAACTGTGCGAGATTTGTTATAGTGATTGATAGATTGTTGTGTTGTTTCAAAATGAATATTTGCCAATTGTGATAATGGAACTGGCGTGCCATTATTGGCATTTACATAAACATTATTCAAAACATTCAAAGAAGGATAATAAGGTCTGTTCGTTGACAATACAATATCATAGTCTTCATTTTTTGCATTTGGATTGGAAAAAGTACCCAAATTCAATCCTGCAACAGCCATTCTCACCGTTCTACTAATGGAAGGAATAGCAACACCAAGACTCTGTGCTTTTTCTTTGTTGATCTCAATTCGAATATCGGATTTCAGATTTTTTACGGGATTGTCTGTGTACGTCGTTCCGGAAGTGGTGCCGACTATTTTTTCAAATTGTGCTGCAATACTTCTCAATGTATCCAAATTTTCGCCCATTAATCGTACTTCGACTGGTGCAGTCATGGCTTGTCCCTGTTCGAAATTGACCACATTTACTTTCGCATTTAAATAAGGTGTCCATTTTTTGCGTAGCGCTTCTATAATTTCCAATTTCTTTGTTGGATTGACATCTGGATATAGTTGTACAAATATTTGTGCAAAATCTGATTGTTCATTTCTTTGTGTCACATTATAATAGATACGGGGATTTCCCTTTCCTACATTGGAAGAAAAATATTGCACTTCGGGAATTTTCTTTAACTCCTTTTCGATTTCTCTGGTCAAAGAATCTGTATAGTAAATATTGGATTGTAAAGGTGCGTTAATATCTACTAGGAACTGAGGTTTTTCGGATGCTGGAAATAAACTAGAGCCTACAACTTTGGTTAAAAACAAAGAGCCGACAAATATTACAACAGCAATTACTATAGTCGTTTTGGGATGCTTCAATGCTTTATCCAAAAGCTTCGCATAGCTGCCGTGAATTGCTTTTTGCAAGATGCGT
>QFOI01000459.1 GCA_003241175.1 Pseudopedobacter saltans | reverse complement strand
TCTTGAACTATTGGACCATTACTTAGTGGAACTAATCCTTTCGAATTAACTACTTTTTTTAATAAACCATTACGTATATCAATCCAAACCGTCACATCTTTCACCTTTACTTTATAATCATTCTCAATACTATCAAGAGTTACTTTATTTTCTTCCGAGTTATTTACTAATCTATCAGCTAATTTTTTTGGAGAGCTAATTGGAAAACTCCAAGTAAACAATTCTAAACCATATTGGTCTTTTGCAGTCACATAAAGAATATCATAGTCTAACCAATTTTGAGGCAATGCCAATTGCAGTTTACCCTTTTGCAAAGGAGCTATATCTGGAGCAATAGCAGTACCAAAAACATTTTCTAAACCAGATAACTCGAATTTGGATAATTTCCAAGTGAAAGAACACGATTTGATATTGGTAAAATGATATCTGTTTTCAATGGTAAAAGTTTGATCAAATTCGGATGTGATTTCTTTCTTCTCAAAATAGACAGGACTCCAAATTTCCTTTACTGCAAAAAAACTTCCTTCTTTCTCATGGTGAGGTCCGACTATACCGTCCGCACCACGAGACTTGTCTGTATCTAAAGAATCGTGTAAGTCTTTTCGCACAACTGCCTGATCTGCAAAATCCCATAAAAAACCACCCGCATGTAAAGGATCATTCCACATTTTATTCCAATAATCTTCCAAACCCGCACCGTGTCCACCATCAAATTGTCCATGCAAAAACTCCGTTGGCATGACTATTTCACGACCATTATCATAGTTGCCCACTCCATAGTTGTATTGACGATAATGTTGTGTCTCAATACCATTAAACAATTGCCAAGGATGAACTACCGGTCGTTTTTGTAAATAAAAAAAAAAAAAAAGGGGATCCAGTGCTAGATTATGTCCACCTTCATTACCATTAGACCAAAAAATAATAGACGGATGATTTTCATCATGGTCAATCATTTCTTTTAAGAGCTTCGAGCCAATAGGCGTATTGTACATTCCATGCCAACCAGCTAATTCGTCCATCACATAAAGCCCCAAAGAATCGCAAACATCCAAAAAATGATCATCTGGTGGATAATGACTCATCCGTACAGCATTCATGTTCATTTCTTTGATCAATAGAACATCTTCAATACTGTTTTGCTTGCTCATCGTACGACCGGTTTCCGGTCTGAACGAATGACGATTAATGCCTTTAAACTTAATCTTGACACCGTTTACATAAATACCATCTCGCTGTTTTAATTCAATAGTTCTAAAACCAAACTTTTTACAAACGGAATGAATAACCTCTCCATCTTTAACTATAGAAATTTCGGCTCGATAAAGATTGGGAAATTCTGAACTCCATAGTTTTGGATTGGTTACTTGAGTTGAGATTCTGCAAGTAGAATCATCAATATTCTTTTGAGAAAAGTTAGAACTCTGTTGAATTTTCTTGTTGCCTTGATCGAAAATATTCAGTTCAATCTTATCTTTAGAGTTTGTATGTACTAATGCTTTAAATGTTCCATCTGCTTTGGCATCAATCTGGATTTGGCTAATATTAATGGCAGGCAACGCTTCTAACCAAACAGGTCTAAAAATTCCACCAAATATCCAAAAATCGCCTTCTCGCTCAGCAGCGTTCACAGATTTATCAGCAGAATGTTTTGCAACAGTAACTTCCAATATGTTGGGTTTTTCAATATGGATCAATTTAGAAATATCATATTTAAAAGCATAAAAAGCGCCTTGATGTATTGATCCTGCTACTATTCCATTAACCTTAACTTCAGCATCCGTCATGACACCTTCAAAAACGATGTTAATTTTTTTATTTTTCCAATCTTTTGGTACTTGAAAAATATATTTATATAGTCCTTTTTCTTTTCCTTTTAAACTGTCTTTAGCAAACCCATAGTTATACTTCCCAAATCCTTGCAATTCCCAACAAGATGGCACACCTATTTTAGTCCATTTATTTGCATTCATTCCTCCCGTACACAGGAAATCCCATTGTACCATATCATCATTTCCTTTACCTGATAAATATTGTACTTGAGTTTCCTGAGCTCTAACACCCATCAACCATAAAACACAAACTATAACTAAACAACTACGCATCCAATACTATTATTTTGGAAAAGATTACTTAACGTTAAAATCTTTTATTAATGAATTATCAGACCTAAAAGAAAGTGCTGGCAAACCATCTTTGTTGTACAGATAAGGTGTAGCATCTTCTCGCCAAGCATAACGCACGGCTATTGGATTCGATACTTTATCTGAAGAAACATATACTTTATTGTTTTTGATAATCGCATCAGCAACTATCCAATTATGGTTGGCATCTTCCAATTCAAATCCTTTAACGCTATTGTCTTTATTTTTACTGACCAAGCCTTTTCCGACATATTCAAAATCTAGGACTAAACTATTGCCTTCTTTTTTCATTTTTGTAAACAATGGCCCCATTGGAATTGCATTGTCTTTTTTGTATGTTTTGCTAATTGTGGCATTTGCAAATCTTTTTCCAACATCCCATTTATTGACAGGGTGCAAATCTGCTGGATCATTATTCAAATCCAAAGTAGAAATCATCGCAGTATTTGGGATTTTGAGTGCAGCAGCTTGAGCTTCCCAGAATTCAGCTTCACTATAAATTGTGTAAGGTCTATCTTTAGCTTTAGAATAAAAATAAGGAGCAATCTGAACATAGTAAAAAGGTAAATCTTTGTTTCCCCATTCCTTTCTCCAATAGTCGATCAAAGATTTCATCTTGTAACTATATTGAATACG
>QFOI01000458.1 GCA_003241175.1 Pseudopedobacter saltans | reverse complement strand
GTTGATGGATCTTTTATTGAGCCGTCAAAATAGGCATCATTAAGAAAATGACAAGCAACTATTCTAGTTCCTTTAGCCTGTGCGGCTCTCCAGTGAGCCCGATTTGGATCATTGCCGGCGAAAAATTCCAAAAAATCTACACTGTCTGGTGAATTGACAGGATTAAAACTTTCTTGAGGATCTGCACCATCCCCAACTAAATAGCCGACAAAAATTTTGTGTGGGCTATTTTTATAACTAATTAAATCGCTAACGCTTGCAGAAATGCTAGGCGATGCATTAACAGCAGACAGCGTTTTGATTGTTTCTGGAGTGTTTTGAATGGACGATTTGGAACAGCTTTCAACCGTCACTGTAAAAGTCAGAAGAAGTACACTCCATCTAAAAAAAGAAAATTTCTTTCTAGGCATGTTAAGTAAAATTAATTTTTTAAAAATTAGTTCTATGGACAAACGTTATCGACGTTTCTTAACATTATTTTTCATGGAGTTGTTTGCTTTTATATAAAAATAATATATGGCTTTTGGGGTACGTACTTACAATTTTTTTCTTCGAAGGTCAAAGGCTAGAATTTTGGACAAGGAAGATATCCTTTGTTGTTATTTCGGAAAATATAGATAAGGGAAAGCTCCACACCGCCACGGCTATTGGCAATTGTTTTGGCTTGGGAGGTCGTTACGTCATAAGATAGTCCTAGTCTAAATCCGGAGTAGTCCAATCCAATATAAGGAATGATGGCATCACCAAAACGCATCCAACCTCCTGCATAAAAATTGGTAGGATTGACAGCATTGAACTCGTCGTTTAGTGCGAATTGTATGGTGCCTCCAGCAACAGTTTCATGTGCCCCTGCTTGTATGCTATGCAATGCACTTAAATGTAAAGTGGTAATCTCACCAATAGGGAAATAAGTGCCACCATGAAATGTGTAACGAGGTTTGATATAATAATTACCTTCCGTGAAATTTTGTCTTGGGCTATTCAGGTGGTAAGCGCTTATGCCAAAGTAGTAATTGTCTTTTTCTGACGAACTTCCTGTATACAAAAGGCCAGCGCTCATGTCAAAATAATGATTTTTCAAAGTACTGTTGCTGAAGTTTTCACTCGTCACATTGGTAAACCCTAAAGTTGTCAACTGATCTTCAAATTGGAGTTTACTTGTATTAATGACCATGTTGCCATAGGTTCCTTGCAGACCCAAACCTATTTGATGGTAACCAAATTCATCCAAACCTTTATGAAAGGCAGCAGTAAAGGATGCATAGTTAAAATTGGCAGCTCCGTTCGCTGTTCTATCCGAATATCCCATCACACCAATACCTAATCTATCACGAGAATCAATTGTATTGGTCAAAATCGGCATATCGACAGCTGCCGTTACAGTACGATAGGCATTGTTGACACTCGACCACTGGTTTCTAAAATTGATACCTGCACGTACGTCACCATCAAATTTTCCAGCAAAAGCGGGATTCAATGTCAATGGAGAGGCAAAAAATTGAGAAAAATGTGGATCCTGGGCATACGATTTCATTTGAAATAATACAAGCAGAACCATTAGTACAAAGCTGTTACGAATAATTGCAGACAATATTTTTAGAAGCATTTTCTCTTTTGTATGGATTAAAATTAGCTTTAAAACCGGAAACTTACGTCATATTAGTTAAAAAAAATGAAACAAACGGTTTTTTATCTAATCAAAACGATCGTTCCTTTTTTGTCAATGACATTATTTAAATAATCTGTTCCTTTGACATGGTACACAAATGTCGAACTAGGTTGTGGAGCTCCGTTTAATCTTCCGTCCCATCCATCTCCGATCGTCTTTGTGGAAAAAACCAACTGTCCCCAACGATTAAAAATCTGGAAATAGTCAAATTTTTGGATACCGACCAAGATGGGCTTGATAACATCGTTTTTGCCATCTTGATTTGGCGTAAATCCGCTTGGGACGAAAATATCTGGTGCTGTTTGGAAAATTGTCAGCCGAATATCGTCAGATGCCTTACACCCATATTGTGAAGTTGCCGTAACGTAATAATATTGCGTTGTTACGCCTTTTGGAATGATGGCGATTGCCCAAGAAGAATCTGTTTGATTCAAATATTCATCAGGCGTCCATAAAAATGTAAATCCACTATCTGAAATGCTAGTTGTCGCATGTAATGTTGTAGGTTGATTGTAAACAATAGTTGTATCTTTTCCTAAGTAAACGGTAAATGGTTGCTGCACATTAACGATAGAAGTATCAGAGACTGTTTTGGGACAATAGCTGTTTGGTGAAATAGCATATAAAATGTAAGTTGTATTGTTTTTGGGAGAAACTGTCAGATCCAAAGTAGTATTATTCCCAGTTGACCAAATAAAATTTGTGGCGTCTGTTGTACCCGATAAAAAGGCAGAAGACCCATAACATATCGTTGTATCATTACTAACGGAAATTGTCGGATAGTTCGCCGTTCGGATTGTTACATCTGCCTGGGATGTACATTTTCCAAGATTGGCATCAATATGATAACTGTTGTCGTTGGATACTAGCAAAGATGGATTTTTGATTGTTGTATTGTTTAAAGTGTCACTACCAGAGGTCTGCGTCCAAAGGAAGCTCAAGCCTTGGCTTATTGGATGTAAGGTCAAGGAATCTGTTCTGCATGCAATAGTATCCGAAATTTTCACATCAATATAATCCAATACATTTACTGTAACAGTTCCTGAATCAACGCATCCTTGATCCTGCACGACGACTGTATAGACCGTAGTGTCTTTGGGGAATACGGTTGGATCT
>QFOI01000457.1 GCA_003241175.1 Pseudopedobacter saltans | reverse complement strand
GAAAGCCAAAACCATAGAGGAAGCAAAAGAATTGGCTAAAGGCAAGAGCCTTGAAAAGAACCACAAGGACGAAACAGTACATATTATCTACTGCAATCGGACGGAGTATTTCTACATAGACACGGACGGTTTAATACGCCTTTGGGAGCAATCATTCGGCTACTATGTAAATGGCGTTTATACCGATAAAAAATCACATTCATAACCTTAAACGATAAACGATTATGTCAAATTGGTGCAGTAATACGGTTGTTTTCGAGGGAGAACACGAAGCAATCGAGCAGATACAACAGCTATTCAAATCAATGGCTGAAAAACAACAGGAAGAAAATTGCGGACAACTTCCCGACTTCGTAGAGGACAGTAACGGTGGCTATTTCTTCGACATCTACCAAGACGATGATGTTACAGGCATATTTCAGTACGAAACAAAATGGTCGCCCAATATTGAGGTAGTACAAGCGATAGCAGAACACTATAACGTGAGTTTCACACAGGACTATGAGGAAATGGGCAACTGTGTATATGGCAGGGCAACATTTGCTGACAAGCTACTCACGGATATTTATTTGGACGATGAAGAATTTGAGCAATACGAGTTCGATGAAAAAACAGATACCTATCATTTTGAGGGCGAAGAATACGAAAGTGATTACGAGATATTGGAAACCCTATTGGAACGGAAAATAGCCAATCATCAATCTTAAAAGCAGACACAATGGAAACAAAAATAATAGCCACAAAGTTTGTCCGCCACGATGTTCCCGAATTGAAAACCCTGCAAAACGCAAAGGTCTATCAGTTAAGGGAAAAACTGAACAAAGGCGAAAAGATGAACCGAGCCGAAAAGAATTGGCTTGCAGAAGCCGTAAACCGAAATGCTTTCTTCAAAAGAGCCGTTCCCTTGCAGGGTTATCGCTTCGGGTTTGAAGATGTATTGAAAACCTATGTGGTAAAGCAGTACGGCAATTGGGCAGAATACAACGCCCCCGACAAAACAAGCCTTAAAACCATTGTTTACGGCAGGATTGACCAGATAGCAGAAATCAGTAAGTAACAATTAGAGGGTTAAAATGAAAATAACAGATATGAACGGTTGTGAAATAGAAGTAACCGACCTAAAGGAAGCTATCAAGATAGCCAAACGCAATACAGGATACCACCACGAGGACAAAAGTTTTTCCGAGTTCGATAAAAGACAAAAAGCCTATTGGACGGACATACACGAGAAACTTACGGCAATCAAAAAACGAACAGATAACATTTAAAATTTCAGAACGATGAATACCAATTTTTTTAATCAGATACAACAGTTGGACTTTACAGGCGTATTGCAACTGAATATTTCCAAAGGAGCAGAAAACAACCTTGTCGTGTCAGTTTTGCTCAATAATGACGGGTGCGGAGACAGTGCCAAAAACCTTATCGCCCCATTGACCTTTAACGCCACGCCACAAGCGTTTGACGAGGGATTTTTTGAGCAGATAAAAGCACCTATCCAAACCGTTTCGGGTGTAATGGTGGATATGGAAAAATTCCTTAAACAAATGGAGGAAGTGAAAAAGCAGTCGGCAATGGACAAAACACATACCGACAAAGCAAAACCGTTACAAATGGACAAAGACAAAAAATATTGGGATGCCCTCCGTAAATCGGAGGAACTGGAAAAGCAGGGGAAATACAGGGCTGCATGGTCTGCACTACCCGAACCGTCTGCCTTGCAGGAGAAACAGGCAACCGAAGTCCGTAAACGCAGAAGTTTGCTCGCAGCCAAGTTTGAACCCGATTTGTTTGCAGCCCCTATGGAAACTGTTAAATCAACCGATAATCAAGCAACCAAAGAAGAAGACTTGTTGCAGGATTCCATTGATACAATGTATGGGGAATCCGACGATTTGGATGACTACGAAGATGAAATAGAAAACGAAGATTTATTTTAACCCCTAAAACACAATACGATGTTATTAGCAACACAATTGGAACGGGTATTTATACTCAAAGACAAAGGACAGGACATCAGACTGACCGACCCCGAACCACGTTGGAGCGTGGAAGCCGTAATGAATTTTTACGCCAATATGTACCCGATACTTACAACCGCAAAAGCATCTGCACCACAAATCAAAGATGATGCAGTAGAGTACAAATTTGAGAGCGTAATGGGAACGAAAGGTTAAACCAAATATTTAAAGTGATGAACTATGCACAAACATATCCTATCGGGAACTATCAGCATACCCGAACAGCAACGGCAACGACAGTTGCACCGCCAATTGAACGAGTTCGCCAATTGGATGCAAAAGCTAAAAGATGCAAACGAAGTGCGGAAAGACAAACGCAAATCAGTACCGACAGCAATGCTACCAATGGTATTCTAAAGTGTACGTTTCTGCCTAAACTGAAAGAAACGAAAACCGTACAGGCTTGCAGGAAATCGGACAGAACGGAAAGGGATTTTTTTCAGTCCCTTTCCAAATTGGCAGAGCATTACCAAATTGAACCTATGCAGAGCAAACAATTTCCATATCCTTACAATATGGCTTTGGCTATGTCGGATATGGAAGAAAAACTAAAGCAAAAGGTTTTGGATTGGGAAGAAATTCGTTTGGTACAGGATAGTAAGAAAACTTATTTCGTGAGTGAGGAACGGTACAATACAGGTTCAACACTTTTTTATATTCCCGTTGCTTCGCTGTACCGAATGTTGCACGACCGTAAACGAAAAAGAAACGCCCATTTGTTATTATCCGTTTGTGCCTATCTGTACCATATCGCCGACATACCGT
>QFOI01000456.1 GCA_003241175.1 Pseudopedobacter saltans | reverse complement strand
TCAAGAAAAGTACAACTAGAAAACCTATTGACTGGTGGGGGATATTGTTCTTGACGGCGGCTGTTGGTACGCTACAATTCGTATTGGAAAAAGGGCAGGAGGAAGATTGGTTTTCCAGTACGCCAATATTAGTCAGTACGATTGTATCCGTGGTTGGTTTTTACTTGTTTATATGGCGGGAACTAGTAACGGAACATCCGATAGTAAACCTCAGAGTTTTAAAAAACAAAAATCTAGCAGTTGGTACCGTATTGATGTTTATACTTGGATTCGGATTGTATGGTTCTACGTTCGTACTACCCATATATACACAAACCTCTTTAGGATGGACCGCTTTTCAATCGGGGATGTTGATGGTTCCCTCATCTTTAGCGACTGCCGCTATGATGCCGGTAGTCGGTACCATGATACAAAAAGGAATACCGCAAAAAGTATTGGCGTGCTTAGGAATGTTTTTGTTTTTCGTGTATTGTTTTTGGAGTTATGGCAAGTTGACTTCTTTTTCAGGAGAAGGAGATTTCTTTGTTCCGTTGATGGTTAGAGGTTTTGGTATGGCATTTTTGTTTATTCCAATAACTACATTATCACTTAGTACACTGAAAGGTCCTGAGATAGGAGATGGAGCATCCTTTACGGGTATGATGCGTCAGTTAGGAGGCTCGTTTGGTATTGCGTTGATTACCACTTATATGACAAGACGTACGCAACAGCACCGTGCGGATATGCTTTCACATATTACGCCTACAGATCCAGCTTTTGTACAGAGGTTTAATGGCATGGTCCACAAGTTTACCTCAAGTGGTATGACTCCCGATCAAGCAAAACTTTCTGCCATGAAAGCGATGGATGGTACCGTGATGGGACAAGCTGCAATCATGTCTTATATGGATGTATGGATGCTAATAGGTGTCATGTTTTTATTAACAATTCCATTCATCATATTGGTTGTTAAAAGTCCCAAAGGAAAGGCTGTAGTGCATTCCGCACACTAAAAATATTCTTTATAAAACGAAAAATACCGTAGGATTATATTCTACGGTATTTTTATTATAGAGAAAATCAGAATTTACGGATTATCAACAGGTTTCGAATGTTTTGCAGGTATTGTAGCTCCAATACTCAACACCATTTGATAAGCTCCAAAGGTTTGTTTGGCACTACCTTCTGCTATATGCAGATGTGAGTAAGCTAAACCATTGACTTTATTGGCAAATTCCAAATAAACAGAACGGAAGAATGTCGTACGTAAAGCAGCTTCCAAATCCGCACCAAAACCTCCAAACTGAAAATCAGGATTGTTTTGTCGTCCATCAATTTTAGCGTCAACGTGAGGAATCATGACGCCTAAACCACCTTTAAGCAAAAGAGAGGCATCAAACCATTTTTTATTAAAATTAGTAAGATGTTTCCTATGTACAAGGTTGAACATTAGGAAATTGGCGCCATTGTTTAGCTGATATTGCAAAAAACGTTCACCATTCGCGTCAGGTCTATTACTGATAAATTCATCTACTTGTTGACCATTTCTACTTCCTTTTATATGTAATAACTGGTTAGTGGATGCTACATATTTTGTATGGTCAAAGCTGATTTCAAATGCCCAATTGTCTTTGAAAAAATAACCTATCCTGTAGTTGTATTGAGGTATTGTCAAGTCTTTTTGAAACAATCCATCATCCCAGCCTGGATGGTCGTGTGCTCTGAGACCAACGATAGTATAGTCATTGCCCAATGATGGCTGCTTGATGTGAAGGTTGCTTCCCGTGTACCATTCTTTGTTGTAACCCCAGGAAAAATACCATTCTCCTTTTTTGCCTAAACCAGAAAGATCTTTTTTCAATCTTTCGGAAACTTGTTGATCGTTTTGATTTACATCTTGAGCTTGGACTGCGGCGTGAGAAAATGCTGCCAAGGCTGCCAATACGAGAAATTTCTTTTTCACTTCTTTTAAGTTGTTTTAAAATACTAAATGTCGGCATATTGCTAGTACACCTTTCATTCACAGTTTGGATTTGGCAAGATGTTATTGTTTGAATAGGAGTTCACACGGTCTTAGTCCTGTGAATTTTTTAAAAGCAGTCGAGAAATGCGAAATGGACGAATAGCCCAGAAGATCTGCAACTTCCGTCACAGTGAGACCTTTGTCGTACAATAGATATTTCGCATGAGACATTCTTTCTTTTTGATAAAACTCAAATATAGTAGACCCAAAAAGATCTTTGAAACCTTTTTTGAGATAACATTCGTTCATGGCTACTTTCTTGCTCAGCTCTTTTATGGTAAGAGGTGTGCTTAGGTTTTCTTGCAATATCTGTTTGGCGTCGAAAAGTCTATTGACAAAGTCAGCCTCTACGGATAATGGACATGCCGGTATATCTTCTTGGTCTTCCTGTAAAGCTTCCATACTGTATAGAAGCAATTCGTTGACTTTGGTATGTATTAGAATGTTGTCCAAAGAGTCACCATACCCTTGAAAATTCAATAAGGAATTGAGGAGACCACGTTTTCTTTCTCCAACAGAAATGTTTTTCGTAAAAGACTTAGGATATTTGAATGCTAGTACTTTTTCTCTTTTGGACAATTCCGGCGTATTGGGAACCATCTTTTTCAAAAAGAAAGGATTGAACCTAAATTCAAAGAGATCAATTGTTTTGCACTCTTCTTTTACTGTACAGTTTTGACAATCTTTGGGACAATAACAATTGCCGTACAGACAAAACTTCAAACTTAAGGATTTGTTTTGTCTGGATGGAGCACTACTGTTGTAATAGTTGATGATACCGTGATCTGGTCGAT
>QFOI01000048.1 GCA_003241175.1 Pseudopedobacter saltans | reverse complement strand
AGCCTGGCCTTAAAAAAGTAAAGTATAAAGCTGGACAATATCTTTCTGTGGTTGTTAGAATCAATGGTCGGAAATATGTACGCCCCTATTCATTATCATCAGCACCGGAAATAGATTCTTATTTAGAAATAACAATAAAAAGAATTGCAGGGGGATTGGTTTCCAATTTTTTATGTGATGAAGTTCAAATAGGAGATAATTTGGAACTTATTGAACCTATGGGAGATTTTTGTTTAAGCGAGACGTCTTCTGAAAATCCATTGATTTTCTGGGGAGGAGGGAGTGGGATTACACCATTGATTTCGATTATTAAGTTTCAATTGCATAAAAATCCTAATAGCAACATAAAGCTTTTTTACGGAAATAAATCTCCCAAATCGACAATATTCTTAAACGAGTTACATGAACTCCAAACACAATTTCCTACTAATTTCATTGTATGGTACTTTTATAGTCAAAGTATAGAAGATGAAATAGATTTACCTCAACGTGTAAAGGGTAGAATTGCACATGAATCAATCATCAATGCTTGTGAGGATCATGTTTCATTTAAGGAGGCTATTCATTTCATCTGTGGTCCACAGGGCATCATGGATGCTGTTCATCAGATGCTCTTAAAATTTGGGGTTAACAATGATGATATTCATGTAGAAGCCTTCAAAATTCAATTGGATGAGAAGCTCTTAGAGGGGGTTCATGATCAGAAAGTCACATTTGATCAAAATGGTAAAGAAACAGTTGTAAATGTTCCAAAGGGTAAAAATATACTAGATGCGGGCTTAGATGCAGGCTTAGACATTGATTATGCATGCCAACAAGGCTCTTGTTTATTGTGTAAGGCAAGATTACTAAATGGTAATTTGAAAAAAATAGGATCCGTGGACGAAGGATATGAATTGCAAGAGGATGAGTGTGTGTTGTGTTGTAGTTATCCATTATCAGAAAATATTAAAATTAAACTTCCTTAAATTCTTAATATATGAAAGTTGTTATCCTAGCTGGGGGCTTAGGTACAAGATTATCTGAAGAAACTGGTGTACGACCTAAACCTATGGTGGAAATAGGAGGAATGCCAATCCTTTGGCATATTATGAAAATCTATTCTCAATATGGTTTTAATGATTTTGTTATTTGCCTAGGGTATAAAGGCCATGTCGTCAAAGAATACTTTGCTAATTATTTTTTGTATAAATCAGATGTAACCATCGATCTAGAAAAAAATGCTATTCATACACATGGTTCCAATGCAGAACCTTGGCGTATAACATTGGTAGATACGGGTGATGACTCCATGACTGGTGGACGGATCAAAAGAATAGAACCTTACATTAATGATGAACCATTCTTTCTTACCTACGGAGATGGTGTTGCAAATATTGATATCCAAAAACTACTGGAATTTCACCAAATACAGGACCGCCTTTGTACTGTCACTGCTGTACAACCATCTGGTAGATTTGGTGCACTTAATATACAGGAAGACCATCAAGTCCATTCCTTCGCAGAAAAACCAAAAGGGGATGGTACTTGGATCAATGGAGGTTTTTTTGTCTGCCAACCTGAAGTTTTTAGGTATATCAAAGAGGGGGATGCTACTATTTGGGAAAAAGCACCAATGGAAAATATGGCGCTGGATGGACAGATGTCGGCATTTAAGCACAATGGCTTTTGGCGTCCAATGGATACATTGAAAGACAAAATGGACTTAAATGAACTTTGGAACGATGGAAAAGCTCCATGGAAAATTTGGTAAAATGGAAAATATTTTGATCGAAAAATATAAAGGAAAAAAAATATTCTTAACTGGACATACTGGATTCAAAGGCTCATGGCTATTGAAAATTTTGAATCAGGCTGGTGCGGAGGTTATGGGGTATGCCTTAGCTCCAGAACAGAATGTTGATCTTTTCAATGTTATCCAAGGCGAGTCCCTTGGTAATTCAATAATTGGCGATCTGAGAGATAAGCAGAAATTAAAGGAAGCTGTTTCTTCTTTTCAACCGGATTTTGTTTTTCATCTGGCTGCTCAACCGCTGGTGAGATTGTCATATCAAATTCCATCAGAAACATTTGAAGTAAATGCTATTGGTACCGCCAATGTATTGGATGCAGTTCGCCTTTTGGAAAAACCATGTTCGATTGTATTGATTACGACTGATAAAGTGTATTATAACAATGAATGGACATATCCATATAGGGAGAATGACAGATTGGGTGGCTATGATCCTTATAGTGCCAGCAAAGCATGTACAGAATTGGTGATTGATTCCTATCGTAATTCTTTTTTTAATATTGATACATTCCGTATACATCATAAAGGATTAGCTGTTGCAAGAGCCGGGAATGTGATTGGAGGTGGCGATTGGTCAAAAGATCGCTTGATTCCAGATATTGTAAGAGCCTTATCTCAAAAGGAGACAATAACTATCCGAAATCCTCATTCTATTCGTCCTTGGCAACATGTGTTAGAGCCATTGTTGGGCTATTTGAAATTAGGAATTTATTTGTCTGAAAATGTAAATCGCTACAGTCAAGCATACAATTTCGGACCAGATGCTGCCGATAGTTTGCCTGTAAGTAAAATGGTTGAATTGTCTATATCTCATTGGGGGCATGGAAACTATGAAGTGATTGAAAGTGCTAATCAACCACATGAAGCTGGGTTGTTAAAGTTGGATATAAGTAAAGCAAAAGCCGAATTAGACTGGCATCCATTGATGACAGCAACTGAAGCTATAAAGGATACGATTGAGTGGTATAAAGAATATTTTGAAGCTCCTAAAAATATTGTAGCTTTTACGGAAATGCAGATAGAACGTTACCTATGGAAAAAGTAAAAATTCTTTTAACGGGAGGTACTGGTTTTTTAGGTTCTGCAATCTTGCGCAATTTGAAAAAAACGGAGAATGTGGATATTCTTGCTGTTAAAAGGCCCCATAGTAACATTGAGCAATTTAAGGATCTTTTGGGAATACAATGGGTAGATCTTGATGTTGAAAATGAATTTATTGAAAAATGGATAGATTTTAAACCAAATATAATTATACATTCAGCTTGGGCAGGAGTGTCAAATGCAGAAAGGGCTAGTTGGAATGTACAATTACAAAATTTTGAATTATTTCGAAATTTGATACACTTGGCCGAAAAGGTAAACATTGATAAATTTATAGTATTAGGTTCACAATCTGAATATGGAATTTATAATACTGCAGTTTCTGAAAATGCAGAAATTGTTGGACATGATGCTTACGCGGCCTGCAAGATAGCCATGAACTCCTTGTTGGAGTCATTTTGTTCTAAAGAGAATATCAATTGGTATTGGTTAAGAGTTTTTTCGATTTATGGACCTGGAGAGAATGAGAATTGGTTTATTCCATGGATAATCAGTAAGATGCTAAACAATGAAGATGTTGCGCTTACTGGCTGTGAGCAAGAGTACGACTATTTGTATATTGATGATTTTGCGAAAATGATAGAAAAAATCGTTTTTTCTAAAAAAGAGAATCAAGGGATTTACAATATTTGTTCTGGAAATTCTTTACCACTAAAAAAAATAGCGCTAAAAATAAAAGAATTGATTAATGGGAATGCTAAATTGGATTTTGGGGCTATTCCTTATCGGGACAATCAATCTATGTTTTTAGGGGGAAATATTTCTAAATTTAAAAATAATTATGGTGCAATTCCTGACATTGGATTGACATTAGGTTTACAACAAACAATTAATTATTATAGATCTAGACTATTATAAAATATTTTATATGAAAGCATCAGACTATATAGCTACATTTTTGGAAAGTAAAGGCGTTTCACATGTCTTTGAACTATCCGGAGGCATGATAACTCATATCATTGATTCTATTAGTCAAAAAACGAAGATCAAATTGGTAACCGTGCATCATGAGCAATCTGCTGCATTTGCAGTTGATGCTTTTGGGCGTATTGCAGGTATACCAAGTGTGGCGATGGCTACTAGTGGCCCAGGTGCGACTAATCTATTGACTGGTATTGGTAGCTGTTATTTTGATTCTGTTCCAGCAATCTTTATTACTGGACAAGTCAATAGATACGAATTAAAAGGAGATAGGCATATACGGCAGTTAGGTTTTCAAGAAACAGATATTGTTGCTATGGCAAAACCTATTACCAAAGCAGCTATTCAAGTAGAGAATCCTGAACATTTGCCTACAATATTGGAAGATGCATTCAAATTGGCTAATGAGGGACGTCCAGGACCTGTATTGATTGATATTCCGATGGATGTGCAGCGTTCCCCAATAAAAGTAAATCCTAAAGTTGAAGATATAATTGAAGGTACTCCTATATCCTCATCTACTATTGAATCTATTATTGTTGATATTCAAAAAGCCGAAAGACCTCTTGTATTGGTAGGTAGAGGAGTTCGTGCAGGACATTGTCAGGAAGCATTTGAAAAATTTATAGGTTCTACCCATATTCCAGTAGTTACTACACTTTTGGCTATTGATTCCTTACCTTATAATAATCCTATGCATGTGGGATTTATTGGTAGTTATGGTAATAGATGGGCAAATATAGCTTTTGGTGAATGTGATTTGTTGATTGTTCTGGGAAGTCGTCTTGATATAAGACAAACAGGTGCGGATACGAAATTTATTGAAAATAGAAAAATATACCACGTTGATTGTGAAGAGGGAGAAATCAATAATCGTATAAAAGGATGTGTTCCGATAGTTGCAGAATTGTCAACTTTTTTCGGAGCATTTTTCTCTAAAAATACGGATACTAAATTTTTGGTACCTAATGTTTGGATAGAATATATTGCAGGTTTAAAAGCGAAATGGCCTGATTCCCAAGAGCTAACAACTGAAGGAATAAACCCTAATAAGTTTATGGCACAGCTATCCAAAGATGGTTCTTTGTCTAAAGCATATTTAGCCGATGTAGGCGCACATCAGATGTGGGCGGCCCAGTCTTTGAGATTAGAAAAAGAGCAATTATTTCTTACCTCTGGTGGTATGGGGGCGATGGGCTATGCATTGCCTGCAGCAATTGGCGCTTCTATTGCATTTAAGGACCAACCTGTTGTTGCGATCATTGGCGATGGATGCATGCAGATCAATATACAAGAGTTACAAACTATTGTACGCAATAAATTGCCAATCAAAATCGTAGTATTGAACAATCGTGTATTAGGTATGATTAGGCAATTTCAGGATAGTTATTTTGAATCGAGATATGAAACGACCTATTGGGGATACGATACACCCGATTTTGAAAAAGTTGCTATTGCATACGGGATTGCAGCAAAAACAATAAATGCAGAACCTGAGATCGAGGATGCAACCAAATGGATGTGGAGTGAAGAGAACAAAGATCGTCCTGTCTTGCTACAGGTTATGATTGATCCGCATACGAATACCTATCCAAAAATCGCTTTTGGCAAACCGATTACTGAAATGGAACCATTTTTCAAGCCAATAGGTATGGAAAGTACTTAGAAATAATTATTATAAACACAGACATGGAATACAAAAATATCGACGGCCAACTGCATCAACAATTAGCATCTGTCATCGCCAAAAATATTAAAAAAGAAATCATTCCTGGCGAAAGCTATATCCCCGTAACAGGAAAAGTTTTGGATGAGGAGGATATCTTATTGGGCGTTGATGCTACATTGGATGGCTGGTTGACAGCAGGAAGATTTGCACGTGATTTCGAAAGTGAATTTGCTAAATATTTCAAAGCTCCCAAAGCTTTGTTGGTCAATTCAGGTTCCTCTGCCAATCTCGTTGCTTTTTACGCGTTGACGTCTCCAAAATTGGGAGATAGAGCTGTTAAGCCGGGAGATGAGATTATTACCGTAGCAGCAGGTTTTCCTACTACCGTTAATCCAATGATACAGTTTGGTGCGATTCCCGTATTTGTAGATATCGATATTGCAACACATAATATCAAATCGGAAGATATAGAAAAAGCGGTTTCTCCTAAAACAAAAGCTATCATGATTGCCCATTCTTTAGGAAACCCTTTTGATCTGGACGAGGTTATGCGTGTAGCCAAAAAATACAACCTTTGGGTAGTGGAGGATGATTGCGACTCTTTAGGTGCAACATACAATGGTAAAAAGACGGGAACTTTTGGTGATATTTCCACATTCTCTTTTTATCCGGCACACCACATCACCATGGGAGAGGGTGGTGCTGTTTTGATAAACAATCCTGTCTTGATGAAAATTGCGGAAAGTTTCCGTGACTGGGGACGTGATTGTTATTGTGAACCAGGTAGGGATAATACTTGCAATTGCCGCTTTTCCCAACAATTAGGTACGCTTCCTTTTGGGTATGACCATAAATATACCTATTCACATATTGGATTTAACTTGAAGGTGACGGATATGCAGGCCGCATTTGGTCTCTCTCAGTTCAAAAAAATCGATCATTTCGTACAACGTAGAAGGGAAAACTATAAAGCGTTGTATGAGCGTATGAAGGAATTGGAGGAAATATTTATATTGCCGGAAGCTACACCTAACAGTGATCCTTCTTGGTTCGGTTTTTTATTGACTTTACGTGAAGGAGATGCAAATGATCGACACATGCTTGTTCAACATCTAGAAGAGAAAAAAATCGGAACACGTTTGCTTTTCGGTGGTAATATTCTTCGTCAACCAGCCTACAGCAATATTGAACATCGAACTATTGGCAATCTAGAAAATACAGATATCGTCATGAATCAATCTTTTTGGTTGGGTGTGTGGCCTGGATTGAACGAGTCTCACTATGATTATATATTGGATGTCATTAAAGAATATATCAACTCTTAAATTATAGAAAAATTTTAATTGATATATGGAGAAAAAATACTTACTATCAATATGTATTCCAACGTATAATAGGGTAGAATTACTTAAAAGATGCCTTGATGGAATATTTTCACAGATAACACATGAATTAAAAGACTTCGTAGAAGTTATTGTATCAAACAATGCATCGACTGACAATACAGAAGAACTTATTAAGAATTATGGAAATAAAGTTAATTCTTACTATAAAAATGAATCGAATATTGGACCTGATGGTAATATTGCTAGTTGTTTTGATAAAGCGAAAGGTAAATTTGTTTGGATTTTTTCGGATGATGAATATTTAGTTCCTAAAAGTTTGATTAAGATATTTAATTTGTTAGAAAAGAATAAAGAATGTGGAGTTTGTTTTATCCAAGGAGAATGGATTCATCATCCCGATTATGAATCCATTTTAGAAGTTCCTATTATTAAGCCTGAAATAATGAATACACCTGCAATTTTTTTTGAAAGGGTTTCTTATTGGATCACCTTTATTACAAGCAATATTGTCAATAAAGATTTAATAAAAAATATTTTAGAGCCTAAAAAATATTTAGGGACAAATTTGGTTCAATTATCCTGGGTTATTCCTGCCATATATAAAGCTACTTACAATATTTTTATAAATGAACATCTAATAATTTGTAAAGATGATAATACAGGAGGATACAAAATATATCAAGTTTTTGTTTTAAATTTTAATAAGATTATGACAGACATGATAAAAAAGGGAATAATGAATAAAAAAGATAAAAGATTTATTAATAATAAAATGCTAGTCCATTTGTTTCCATATTATTTAAACAGGGGTATGCATGGATTTTTAAAAGAGAACCCTAGGTTTATTTTAATTTCTTTTTATTGGAATTATTCCAGATTTTGGAAGGGAATTTTTCCATTATTAATATCTAAAAAAAGCATTCATAATAAAAAATAGATATTAATTGTCGTCCATATTTTATTGAGTATGAATCCATTTTATTCCATCGTAATTCCTATATATAATGCCTCAAAGTTTTTATCTAAATGTATTGATTCAGTCATAAATCAATCATATAAGGATTTTGAGTTGATTTTAGTTGATGATGGTAGTACAGATGGTAGCTTGGAAATTATCGAGTCTTACTCAAAACAAGACAAAAGAATAATTGTCTGTTCTCAAACTAATAAGGGCGTTTCCGCCGCTAGAAATTTTGGGATTGAACATGCAATAGGTAAATACATTTTGTTTATCGATGCTGATGATTGGATTTCGATGGATTATTTGTCAACATTTCAAAGTTTACTACAGCTTCATGAGGACGTATTCATTATTCAAAATGTGAAATGTGAATATGCATTAGATAATAATCCAAATGCTTGGGCCAAAGGAGACAATTTGAATAAACTTCCTGAGGAGTACTTATATGATTTTAAAGAAGGCATTTATGATCAAAATTCGTTTTTAGATTCCACGAATTTGTTTAACACGCCACACCCTTTCGCTAAGCTTTATAAAACTGAAATCATTAAGAAAAATGGAATATTATTAGATTCATCTCTTGAAATGGGGGAAGATTTAATATTTTTCGTAAAATATTTGAGTCTATTGAAAAGCAGGATTTATGTATCCAATTCCATTGGTTACTACTATAATTGCGATAATATCGGATCTGCTATGAAATCTAAGTTAAATGTTCAAAATGATGTAAAGTTGTTATCGGCGTTGGTTAATCTAATACCCGACCTCTCAATAACAAATTCAATGTATTTAATTGAAAAGTGTGATCATGGTATTAAAGAAAAATTCTATACACTAAGACAAAAGATCTATCATGACTTGCCTTTAGCGGAGAGATATTCATTTATCCATGATTTTATATTTTCGGACATTCATCTTAAAAAATATTACAAAAGGATATTTGGCTTTGGAAAGAATAAGATTGTTAATTTACTTATCTCATTCAATCAAATAAGGATTCTAAACTGGTTACACAGATCTTAGTTTTTATCAACATTCGACTTTTAATTATCCAATGATTTCTTTTCCTAAAATTTCAGTAGTTATTAGCACATTCAATGGAAGTAAGTACGTTGATTCTCAAATAGAATCGATCGTAAATCAACTTTATACTCCTTTTCAAATTATTATCTCGGATGACAAGTCAACGGATGATACTTTGATTAAATTAAAGTTGTGGCAGGATAAATTTCCTAGCTTGGTGGAAATATATCAACAAACCGAAAATATTGGCTATAATAGGAACTTTGAATTTTGTCTGAAAAAGGTAAGGGGGGATTATGTAGCAATTAGTGATCAAGATGACATATGGCACGAAGACAAATTGTTACAAATTAGTCAAAGTATTCATGACAATCCAGATTTTAACGTATTTCACCACGATGAAGGTATTATCGGAATCATTGGCGAGGAAGAAATACTCCCCAAAAATAAGACTTATTGGAAGCCCTATGAAGGCAATGGCGTAAATATTGTGTTTTTATTAAATAGATTGACTGGACACAAATTAATATTTGAATCAAGTTTGTTAAAATATATTCTACCCTTTCCTGGTAAGGTAATTTATGATTGGTGGATAAATGTGGTAGTTGCCGTTCATGGCAATACTAAGTATATCAATAAAAAATTAATGGATTACCGTATGCACGCTGAAAGTGCCTATTTTTCAAAAGTGTCCCAAGAATTAAAAAATGTTACTGAACCTATCAAAATTGCACTGAAAGCTTTCAGTATGGTAGAGGGCATGAAACAAGAAGATCAATCTTTGTTGAGCAACCTAGTAAAATTATACAATAGGCATATTCCGCATAGATTTGATTTGCAGTTGTTTATTTTCTTTTTTCGGAATCGGCACATATTATTCCGGGATTATGTAATTCCGTTCAAATTCTTTAGAAAAGAAATTTTCCTATTAAGAATGTGTAGAGCATATTCGAAATGGTAATCTGATGAATTAATTGAAACTCTACATGACACGTATAATAAATAATTCAAATTTTGCGTTTTTGCGATAGATTATTATCTAATTAATGGTAGAAAACAATAAAATAGAACTAAGTATAATTGTACCTGTATATAAAGTGGAGTCTTATATCGGAAACTTTTTGGTTTTTTTGTTGCATCAAGGATATAGAGATCAATTTGAAGCAGTATTTGTTGATGACTGCGGATACGACAATTCTATCAATATTATCGAGACCTCTTTATCGAGCACGAATATTAATTTCAAGGTTGTTAAACATTGCGAAAATTTAGGAGTCTCCGCCGCTAGAAATTCTGGATTGGATAACGCAATTGGAGATTATATTTATTGGGCAGATAGCGATGATTTACTAGAACCCGATACAGTAGAGAAGTTGTTTTCCGTCATCCGTAAGTATCCTTCTCAAAAGTTGTTTTCTTTCAATGCTAGGCATAAAAATATTGGAGACCGAGATTTAAAAGAATGGTTTTGGCAGGATGGATTAAAAGAGAAGGTTTCCTCAACTTATTTTTTGCAACAAATGTATAATGGAAAGGTTGGTGCTTATCTATGGTTGTATTTATTCCACAAGGATATATTTCGAAGTATAAGATTTGATAATGGTTCTGTTTGGGAGGATGCCATTATTATTCCAAAAATCTTAAGCGCTCAGAGAGAAATCGTTTGTTTTAATGATACTTTCATTTATCAATATTTGTTACGCCCTCAATCTATCACCCAATCGTTGCATCCACAAATGGATAATGTTGTATTTGCACTCAATCAACTTGAAAATAGATTGTATCCTAAAAAAAATGAAGAGTTATACAATGATTTTGTTTATTACAGAACAAGATTGACTATGACACTCAGTAGAGAGTGCTTTATGAGGACTAATAATTTTGGTAGACTTATGAAAATTCACAAAAAATGGAGTAAGAGCATACCCATGGTCAATATCAATACTCTATGGAATATTAGAAAAAAAAGAAGTGTGTTTTTTTTAATGACAATGAAGCATATTCCATCATTTTTGTATTTATTATATAAGGTTAAATTCCTTAAGTAAAATATATGCAATGTAATATTTAAGATTCTGCTCTACGCGATTAAATGATGACTAATAATATATAGATTGGTCTTGCGTTAATAAGGTAGATTCTAATATATTAAAATCAGGCATATTAAGATTGAAATTTAAAATGAATTGTTTATTTTATTGCAAAAAATCCCAGACTTATGATTGATGTCGTTATAAAATCATATAACAGAGCATATTTATTGGATAGAACTATTTATAGTGTTTTGTTTTTTGCAAAAAATATAGGAGATATAATAGTTCTAGATGATGGAACTCCAGAAATTTATTTGACACATTTAAAATCGAAATATCCCAATATTATAGTTAAGCAATCTAATGTAAATTTGGATTCGAATACAAAATCGGCTCCTCCTGTGCAATTTTGGAAACAAGAAATAGATAAATGTAGCCGTTATGTTTTATTATTAGAAGATGATATTTGGTTAAATCAAGAAGTTGATTTTGCTGAATTAGAATTTTTTTTGGGAGATAATAAAATTGATTTTTTTAAATTGAAATGGTGGGGTAATGATAGAATGATTAGTGGAGAATTTGTACAAGAAAAAGATAAAAAAAATGGAAGATTAATACCAAAATTGAATTTTTTATCTGAAGTATTGGTGACAAATAGATATTATATTCATACAATAGCGAGACTTTTAAAGATAATACCACAAGATTATTTTTTGTCATTATACACCATATATGATGTCGCCGGCCAGGTTTTCAGTAAAGATTATTATAATTATGTTTGGCCAGATTCTCAAATAAGTATAGAAGAAATGATTCAATTAGGATTGGGTGCAAAATATTTTAGACTTCATAAAGACAGGAATGTAGGAAGATCGTTGCATGAAATGTGTTCAACCACATTTTGCTCGTCTTCAGTAGGTAAAATAGAGAAGTATGGATTTAATATGGATGATTACAATGATATCTGGAATAAAAATTGGAAAGAGGGTAAGCTTAATAGTTTATATCAGTTTCCTATGGATTTCACTTTGGGTTATTTAAAACAATTTCTAACTTCCAGTGAAAATGTGGATAAATGGGAAAACTGGAGTATAAGTTGGAGAAAACATTTCATTGAATTGGGGTCAGACTTATCTCAATATAATAATATAAACGAATTACAATAGTGGATAGTAATTTTTGGAATAGATATTCAAAGCCTTCGATTGTAAAAAGGTTGCTGCTATTTATTTTAGTATTTCTGCAATTCTATCCTACAAAATTCATCGCGTTGCCTGTAAGTTCTAGAGTGTTTATTTCACTTTTAGGATTTGGTCTATTAATCTTAAAATATTTTCTAGACATTTTTGCTGGCAAAATGCTGACCATAGATCGTAGGTTTGCGAGATTAGGTTTTCCTTTACTATTGATCTCATTGTTTTCTATAGTATCTCTAAATTATAATGGAACGAGCGATACGATGTACTTGTACTATTTTTCGACTGCAAGTTTAATGATTTTGAGTTCTTATTTTACCATTCATATTTTCAAATATTTTTATGGAAATGATTTGTCTTTTGAGATTATTGCTTACTACTGTACCATAATAGTTTTTTTTCAACTATTGTTTGGTGTAGTAACCTATTTAGATCCATCATTAACGCTTCCCATATTATTAATAACGGATGATGGTGTTTATCAACTAAAAAACCTAATTCATGGTCGATTCATGGGACTTGGTGCTTCCGTAATGCTACTTGGAGTTGCCAATGGCGTAGGACTTTTACTAATTGCCATTTTAATGAAAAATGCTAAAGCTTTCGGAATTTCAAACAAGCTAAAATTTTGGTTGTCGTTTATGTTTATAAGTATTGCAGTTATTGGTAATATGCAGGCAAGGACGACTACATTTTGTGCAGTTGTAAGTATTTTTTATTTAATTTTTTCGTCTTTGAAGTTAAATTTGGATCTTTTGAAAAATGGTATTGGTCAGCTGTTCAAAGTTATTTTCTTTTTTGCCCTCATATTAGTATTTGTTATTGTATACTTTGGAGATCAGTTATCACGCTTTCAAGACACATTGAATTATGGTTTTGAAATGTTTAACTCAGTAAGTGAAGGTAAAGGTGCGCAAACAGGCTCTTCGGATATGCTTAAAAGGATGCTTACAGTTTGGCCAACAAGTACAAAGACCTGGTTAATAGGAGATGGGCTTTTTACTACTGAAGGTGATGGTTATTATATGCAAACGGATGTTGGATATGCACGTTTAATTTTTTACTTTGGAATTTTTGGGGCCATTACATTCTATATATATGAAATGATGATAACGTATGTTTCTTTGAAAAATATAGTAAAGGGTTGGGGCGCTATTTGGATATATCTTTTGATGATGATATTTTTTGTAAATGTCAAAGCGTTCATTGAATATACGCATTACGTAAGTTTATTTTTTGTTTTTAACTTATTGTATAATTCAAAATCAAAAACAATCACTATTCCTTCAAAAATTGTTGTACAAACTGTCTAATATGCCTAGTATTTCAATTTTGATACCTGTATATAACGGTGCGCTATTTATTCAAGAGTCATTAGATAGTCTTTATGCTCAGACATTTCAAGATTTTGAAATAGTAATTATGGATGATGGGAGTACCGACAATACTGCGGAAATTATCCAATCCCAAAAAAGTGACAAAATCCGCTATTTTAATAATGGATCTAATCTTGGAATAATAGATACCTTAAATAAAGGCATTTCTTTGTGTTTTGGTCGTTACATTGCGAGAATGGATGCTGATGATATTGCTTATCCTGAAAGACTAGATCGGCAATGGCATTATATGGAAAGCAACCCGGATACTGTATTGCTAGGATCAAGCATAATACGTTTTTCAGATAAATATTCTGTTAATGACTTAAGAGGAGGCAATGATAATAATATTAGAGCAAAGCTGTTGTTTGATACCGCTATTAATCACCCCAGTGCAATAATAAGAGCCAATACTTTAAAAGAATATGGATTAAAATACTCTAAAAAATATTTACATGCAGAAGACTATGGGCTTTGGGTTGAATTAAGTCGATATGGAAAGATTGCCAATCTAGATGATGTCTTATTAAAATATAGAATGCATGGAAATAATATATCTATGAAATTCAATGCATTGCAGTATCAAACTATGGATTTTATTAGAAAGATGCTTTTTCATGAATTCTGGACCAAGATAGGTCTTTCTAATCCTATGTGGGAGCAAAGGTATGCAGGCTTGTCAGGTAAAACAACCATTGAAATCGGTGATGTACTAGAAATGAGCAATCTTTTAAATGAGTTGATTGATGCAAATGAAAAAAGCAATGTTTACGATCAGAAATATTTAAAAAAACATGCTTCATGGTTTTGGTATGTGGTTTTTATTCATCCAAAATTGAAAAAGTTTACGCCTTTAGTTGCATATAAAATATTAAAAAACAAGAAAAGTATATTTTACTATCTGGAAAATGTGTATAAAATCAAAATTGTAGTAAAGTGTTTTTCTTTCGGTAGAATTTAATGCAGACTATAAAAAGATATTGAGATAATTTTAATAGATATACGGATAAAATGAAACATGGTATAATAATTATTGCAGATAAAGACCTAGTATTACTAAAAAAGATTATTTCATTTTTTGATGCGAGATTTCATGTTTATGTTGCTTTGGATAAAAAATCCAAAATTCGCCAAGAGGACTTGATAAATCTACCTAATG
>QFOI01000047.1 GCA_003241175.1 Pseudopedobacter saltans | reverse complement strand
GAGATCTCGCTCTAAAAACATATTGGATTCTTTGAAAGCCATTGCATAACGCAATGGCTTTTTAGTTTTTTAACCTCATCCCAACCCTTCTCCTGTAGGAGAAGGGCAAGAAATAATAATATATATACATTCGCTCTTGTATTTTCTCCGCTCTTTCGTCTAACAGCAAAGTGAAAAAAATGGCGGAGCTGTGTTTTTTGCCCGAAAGCAACCACTTTGCCATCGCAACAGCAGCAAAAAATGTACACGAGCCATTTTTGAACGTCCCGAAGGGTTGCCTTCAGACGAATTGATTTTTTGTTTCTTTTGTATCAAGACAAAAGAAAATCACACTACCTTAGCCAAACAAAAAACAATAATTTTCATGACCATTTTTTCCAAAATAATAGCCGGAGAAATCCCTTCTTACAAAATCGCAGAAAACGAACATTTTTATGCTTTCCTTGATATCATGCCTTTGGTGAAAGGTCATGTATTGGTCGTTCCGAAAATCGAAGTGGACAAACTGCTCGATATGCCGGAAAACTATCTTTCAGAAATCCTCGTTTTTGCAAAACCGATCGCAGATGCCATTGAAAAAGTGATTCCTTGCAAAAGAATTGGGCTTTCGGTTATTGGTTTGGAAGTACCTCATGCACATTTGCACTTGATTCCCATCAGCGAGATGAACGACATCAATTTCACTCGTCCAAAAATCAAAGTGGAAGCAGAAGAAATGGAAAGTATTAGACAAAAAATCGTTGATGCTCTCAACGCTTGATCATGACAGAAAAGAAATTCGTAACCATAGAATATTGCCCAAAATGTGGTTGGATGCTGCGCGCTGCTTACATGGCGCAGGAATTATTGACCACTTTTGTAGAGGAAATTGGTGGCGTAACATTAGTCCCTAGTGCCGTTAGTGGACGATATTGGATCTCCGTTGACAATCAGATTTTATTTGACCGAAAACGAGACGGCCATTTCCCTGAAGTAAAAGAATTGAAACGTGCGGTCCGTGATATAGTTGCACCCGAAAAAAGTCTAGGTCATTCGGACGAGAAAAAATAATCAATTCCTGCTGAATACTCGCGCAAGCATTAGCGTAGCGGTGCTTGTGTGTGAGTATGAATTTTAATACACGAGCACCATTCGTTCCTCATTAATGCTTGCGCCAGTTTAAACAATTGCCTAGCTTTTTCTATCTAAATCGGTTATCAAAAGCGGGTTCTCTTTTTGCAAATTATCCAAAAGCTTTTTGGTTTCAGTAGTTTTGGGATTTAATTTTAGGTTTTCATATTCGGATGTGGTAAGACCAACCATTTGCAAAAACATAACTTTCCCATTGGGAGTTTCCATTTCTCCAAGTTCTGGGTCCAATACAAAGGCAATAGCTGTGATATCCGTTTCATATTCCAATCTAATAGGACCATTAGCGGGGATAAAATGATATTCATCAAACCATTTTCCGGTTTTAAATACATATTTCGCTAGATTTTGCATCAGATTACAAGCCCATGCAAAATTATCGTCTTTTGGATTTTTCTTTAAACGAAAAGTCATCTCAAAACCAAATTTGCTATATTCATTTCCAGCAGCATCCTCATCGTAGTAAAGATTGGAAAAACCATAACTAACAATATGATAATGAGGTACTTGCTCCTCACTTTCGTAAACACTGATTCCATCTAAAGGATCTTCACCTCCAATTGCATAGTGGAGTATTGGCGCAAAATGCTGTGGTTTCTGATCTTTGTATACTTTTTCCAGACTTTGGTCTATGCTCAACCAACCAACAGCGTCATCTTCCGTGAAACGTTCCTTGTATTCATCAATCGTCATATGAGGTATTTTTTGGTACTTCGAAAATAAGGCTTTTTACCCCAAAAACACAATAATAACGGCTTCTTTCCTACCTTAGCTTTTATGGAAAAAAAACTGTATTTGCTGGATGCCATGGCGCTGGTTTTTCGCGCTTATTATGCTTTGATTCGCAGTCCGCGCAACACCTCCACAGGTAAAAACACCAATGCACAATTCGGATTTACCAATACCTTGATCGACCTCATCCAAAAGGAAAAACCGACACATCTAGCTGTTTGCTTTGATACGGCGGCGCCAACGACGAGGCATGAAGATTTCGAACATTACAAAGCCAATCGACAAGAAGCACCGGAAGATCTGATATTGGCGATTCCCGATATTAAGAAGATTATACACGGTTTCAATATTCCTACGATTGAGTTGGATGGTTATGAAGCGGATGACATTATTGGAACCTTGGCTTGGAAAGCCGCTGAAAAAGGTTATCAAGTTTACATGGTGACACCTGACAAAGATTATGGTCAGTTGTTGAATGATGACAAGATTTTTATTTACAAACCGCCCTATATGGGCAATCCCAAGGAGATAATCAACGCTCAGGGTATTTGCAAAAAATGGGATATTGAAAATGTCTCTCAAGTCATTGACATATTGGGATTGATGGGTGATGCAGTGGACAATATTCCCGGCATTGCTGGTGTAGGCGAAAAAACGGCAGCCAAACTATTAAAACAATACCATTCCGTTGAAGGTGTGATTGAGCATGCGGATGAAATAAAAGGTGCTTTGGGCGAAAAAGTCCGTGCAGGAAAAGATGCCGCAATCATGAGTAAAAAACTGGCGACGATCATCACGGATGTTCCAGTAGAATTTGACGAGCATGCATTTGAATTGAACGAATGGGACCGAGACCTATTAAAGACGATTTTTGGGGAATTGGAATTTCGCTCTTTAGGCAAACGTATATTGGGCGATGGTTTTCAGGTACCAGCACCTGAAGGCGTACAGACGGACTTGTTTGGCAATATCGTGGAAATGCCCGGCAGTAAAGGTTCTCAACAGAAGGAACTGGATGTACCTACCAACCTCAAAAACATTTCCGATACACCACACCAATACAAAGTATTGGAAACGGAGGAAGATCGCCAACAACTAGTTTGGCATTTGCAAAAAGAAAAGGAAATCTGTTTCGATACAGAAACGACTGGTTTGGATGCCAATAATGTGGAATTGGTCGGTATGAGTTTTTCCATCAAAAAAGGAGAAGCTTTTTATGTACCGGTTCCAGCCAACCAAACGAAAGCCAAAGAACTATTGGAAACATTCAAACCATTATTTGCCCAAAAAGAAATCCTTTGGGTCGGTCAGAATATCAAGTACGATATGCTTGTCATGAAATGGTACGGTATTGAATTGGTTGGCGATGTTTTTGATACGATGGTTGCCCATTATTTGATAGAGCCGGAAGGCCGTCGCAATATGGATATTTTGAGTGAACAATTCTTAGGTTACACGCCTGTTCATATTGACGAATTGATAGGTAAAAAAGGTAAAGGACAACTCAATATGCGGGATGTGCCTTTGGAAAAGATAAAAGAATATGCAGCAGAAGATGCGGATATCACTTTACAGTTGAAACATGCGATCGAGCCACAACTCAAAGAAAAAGGTGTCCGAAAAGTATTTGACAAAGTTGACAATCCTTTGGTAAAAGTATTGACAGACATGGAATTTGAAGGCGTCAAGATCGATACCAACTTTTTGAAAGACTATTCCAAAGTATTGGAAACGGAAGCATTGGAATACGAAAACAAAGTTTATGACGCAGCAGGAGTTCGTTTTAATTTGGCTTCACCAAGACAACTGGGAGAGGTGCTTTTTGAAAAACTCAAACTTGACCCCAAAGCAAAAAAAACGAAATCAGGACAATATGCTACGGGTGAAGATGTCCTATTGAAATTGGCTGCCAAAAATGTTATCGTAGAAGACATTCTTGGTTTCCGCGAATTGACCAAACTTCGTAATACATACGTTGATACTTTACCCGAACTAATCAATCCGAAAACGGGTCGTGTACATACATCCTACAACCAGACTATCGCTGTTACGGGAAGATTGAGCAGCAATAACCCTAATCTGCAAAACATTCCTATCCGAACAGACCGAGGCAAAGAAATCCGCAAGGCATTCATTCCTCGTGACGAAAACCACCTATTGCTAAGTGCCGACTATTCTCAAATCGAACTTAGAATTGTCGCTGCCGTGAGCGGAGATAAGCACATGTGCGAAGCGTTCAAAGAAGGAAAAGATATTCATAGAGCAACAGCGGCCAAAGTTTTTGGCGTACCAGAATCGGAAGTAACAAGCGAAATGCGTCGCAAAGCCAAGAGTGTCAATTTTGGAATTATTTACGGACAGAGCGCTTTTGGACTAGCTGGAAACTTAGGTATTAGCAGAACAGAAGCAAAGGAAATCATTGACAGCTATATGGCCGAATTTCCGGGTATTAAGTCCTACATGGACAGCCATGTCAATTTCGCACGCGAACATGGTTATGCCGAAACTTTGATGGGTCGAAAAAACTGGTTGAAAGACATCAACTCTTCCAACTTTACTGTTCGTGCTTTTGCAGAGCGTGCAGCTATCAACTCACCCATACAAGGAACTGCAGCGGACATGATCAAATTAGCCATGATCGATATACAAGCAGAAATAAAAAAGCAAAACCTGCAATCCAAAATGATATTGCAAGTTCACGACGAATTGATTTTTGATGTGGTCAAAGAAGAGGCGGAACTATTGAAAACATTGGTTCCAAAGATGATGCAAAATGCCTTGATTTTGCCGAATGAAGTTCCTGCTCTTGCGGAGACCGGTGTTGGGGAAAACTGGTTGGAAGCGCATTGATGAGAAATCGCTTATGTACTTTTAAAGATAAAGGCTTGGAAATTTCCAAGCCTTTATCTTTAATTTACTTTTCATTTTTCCAAAAATTGAGGACCTTTATAATCCAAATACACTTCGGGTAGTTCGGAAGTCTTTTTTGGTGTCATACCTAAACTAGCTGTGTTTTCTTTATCCGGCATTGCGACTGGCATCCCATCAATATCAGATTTATAGACATCAAATCCTCGCTTGTTGTTGTGGGAATATGTCAACGGATTATTTAAAATACCCACACCTAGATTTTGTATTTTTACACGAGGTGCAATTGTTACATTTTTCTGAGGTTGTTGCCAAACCGGAGGTTTTATGGACGGCTCGTAAGGTTTTTGTTTTTTAGGAAAAAGAGAATATGGAGTCCTTGGTTTGGTTTCCAATTGTGCATATCCGACAGTGCAAAATTCCAATACCGTAACAAAAAGTAATAGTAAGTTTCGCATAGAAAAAAGTTTTGAATTACTGATTAAAATAAAGTTCGCTAAAAACTATCAATAAGAGAACATTTTTCGTGAAAAGGTTGGAATGATGGTATTATATTTGTTAAAATGAAAAACATCTTTAACCAAAAAAACTTGTAAAATGGGCTATGCCTTTCCACTTGGATTCAAATTTAAGATCAGTACAATTGCCAATGACTTTGTCGCAACAGACAACAATGGTTCCGTGATTGCTTATGTCAGACAAAAAATGTTCAAATTAGTAGATCACATCCAAGTATTCACTGACGAATCCAAAAGCCAGGTGAAATATGACATACGTGCCAACAAATGGCTTGATTTCTCTGCAACATACACATTTACCGATCAGATGAACAACGCTATTGGACGTGTAGCACGCAAAGGCTGGAAATCTACCTGGAAAGCGCATTATGAAATTTTTGACACCAACGACAACCACGAGTACACGATACAAGAAGTCAATCCTTGGGTCAGAGTCATGGACTCATTTACCTCCGAGATTCCTGTTGTCAGCCTTTTCACCGGTTATATGTTCCATCCAAAATATCGGATATTGGATAACAAAGGTTCGGAAGTCGCACTTCTCAAAAAAGAGAGTTCATTCTTCGGTAGAAAATTTTCAGTAGATAAATTACAAGATTTGGCCGATGGAGATCAAGAGCGCATATTGTTAAGTTTAATGATGATGATATTATTGGAGAGAAGAAGGGGCTAGTCCTGTAAGAAAAGTCTTCCAATCTTTTAATTGTAAAAAGTAAGTTTTTTAGTTCTATTCTTTATCTTTATACAAACGAAAAAAGAAATTGCTACGTAACCTATTGGAAGACCTTTCACACCTATTCTTCCCTCGATTTTGTCCCGGCTGCGGCTCCGATGCTGTACAGTCTAGGCAGCTTTTGTGTCTCAACTGCATGATGGATTTACCGGAAACGGGTTATTTTGATATGTTAGACAATCCGGTTAAGGATATGATGACCGGAAGATTGACGGTGGAAAAGGCCGCTAGTTTGTATTATTGTGCACGTGTCTCCAAACTACACAACATGATACATCAACTCAAATACAAACATCATCGGGACATTGGTATTTTTTTAGGTGAAATGTTGGGAAGACAATTAATACAGTCCAATTGGAAAAAAGAAATTGACCTCATCATTCCAATACCATTGCACCCCAAAAGAGAACGAAAACGTGGCTATAACCAAACCAGAATCATTGCGGAAGGCATTGCCAATATCACAACTATACCTATCGCAAACGACATTGTCGAACGTACATTATACACTCAAACGCAAACCCTTAAGGGCCGATCAGAAAGAATAGCCAATATGGAAGATAAATTCCGCGTCGTCAAGCCAGAAAAACTAAAAGGAAAACATGTCTTATTGGTTGACGATCTCATTACGACAGGTGCCACTTTAGAATTTTGCGGAAAGGAGATCCTAAATGTTCCTAATTCTAAAATAAGCATCGCAACTATAGGTCGCTCCATTAATTAAAACAGCCTCAAGAAAACTTGAAGGCTGTTTTAGTTTAACACAAACTTGAGGTTTCCCAGAGTGGTAAACCCCACCCTTTTATTCCCTCCCTTTCGAGGGGAGGGTTAGGGAGGTTCTAAGAATTATGGGGTTATTTTATATTTAGATTTCTCAATATCCGAAATAAAGATTTTACAAATCCAAGGCCTTCTTCAATGCAGCATGCATAACCGATGGATCGACATCAACACCAGTCCAGTATTTAATACCGATGACACCCTGATTGACAAGCATTTGTACTCCATTGACTGTTTTACAGCCTTTGGATTGTGCCGTTTTGAGTAAGTGCGTCATTGGTGGATTATGTATCCCGTCAGCAACGACCATATTGGGTAAAATACTTTCAAAATCGATATTGAGTTGTGCGTCCACATCGGGGAAAAGACCAATACTCGTCGCATTGATAACAATATCACTATTGGTAGCTATGACATATTTATCCGACCAAGGTGCGTATGTAGCCTTTGCATCCGTGTTTTTATTGATTAATTCTGTCACTTCTATACCACGTTCTTGGCCTCTATTAACCAAAGTTATCTCTGATGCTCCAGCCAATGCCATTTCCACAGCCACTGCTCTTGCTGCACCACCAGCTCCAAAAAGGGTAATTTTTTTGCCTTTAGGATCAATCACTTCTTTCATTGCTTTGACAAATCCTTTACCATCTGTATTTTCTCCTATCCACTTGCCATCTCTGTTTACAATTGTGTTTACGGCTCCAATCAGTTTCGCAGATTCTCCAAGACCATCGAGGTATTGTATCACTTTCACTTTATGTGGTATGGAACAATTAAATCCTCTCCAACCCATTGCTTTCGCGCCATTGATGGCATCACTCAAGTTTTCAGGACTCACTTCGCAATTGATATAGCGAAAATGTAACCCATGATGTTGGTAAGCCGCCTCAACCATAGCTACTGTTGGGTTTTCGGCTGCAGGCTGTGCAAAAGAACCAGTTAGGTCCGGAAGAAAATCAATTTGTTTATTTTTCATTTTTGAGATAGTCTAGTAATCTAATGATTGGCTGTCTTTGATGTTTCCAATATAGTTAGGCTTTCCGTCGATTGCTTTTATCAGTTTTTCAACTATAGGTTTCAAACTATCATCATCAACGGCATACGGAATCGAAACAGGGCTAGCTGATGTCGCACTTCCAACTGCGGAAACAGGTAAAGAACTAAAAGCTCTTACCAATTTTACTGCTGGATAATAATTTTTTTGTGCGTAAAAGGCAACGCCAACAGATTTTGCCTCATTGGCAATAGCTCCGTCTCTGTTTGGGTATGCGTTATCACAAAGAATGACTGTTTTTCCTTTGATATAAGGATTGATCTGTTTGCTTATTTCAGCTTCTGCTTTAAAAGGAACAGCTAAGACAATGATATTGCCTTGTTTGGCCGCATCAACCACCGAAACGGCTTTCGTGTGGGAGCCTGCTTCTTTGACCAAACCACCCAACTCTTCGGGATGACGGCTAGAAAACAAAACCGTATATCCAGCTTTTGCCCATTTTTTGCCTAAAGTCCCGCCCACATTGCCCGAGCCGATAATGGAAATAGTTGTTTTTATATTGGAAGAATCAGTATTTACCTCATTTGTTTTAGGATTATTTTGTCCGCAGGAAACAAAAGAGACAAGTAATAATGCTTGTAAAAATAGGATAGATAGATTTTTCATATTCATGATTATTTAGCCTCGCTCAAAGGTATTTTCAAAATATCGTAAGGTCCGTGCCTTAAGTCTTTTCCACCATTAAGACCAGGAGATCTGTGCCATTGCCCAATAGTTACGTACAAACTATCATTTTGTACAAATAGACCATCAGGCCATATAAGTCTTGGATCATATGCCACCAAAGAAACTTTGCCATTGGGTGTTCTCTTCAATATACTATAACGAGAAGCATCTCCAAAATACAGATTGTCTTGTTTGTCAATAGTAATACCACCATTGGAAACTATCTGACCTTCCCAATGAATGGCTTTTTTCACTGCATCATCCGATAAAGCAAAATTGCTGATCGTATCCGTGGATATACTATAAAAATTAGGATTTGTAGGGATCGTCCAATATAGTTTTTTAAAATCATGCGTAAGTTCAATACCATTGACACCACCCTGCGGCATGGTAGGATGTGAATAACTCAATACATGTGGAAGGCCTTCAATATAAGTCATGAAACCTTTAACTGGCGACACTTCTGGCGCATCCCTAAACAATTCTCGCAATCTACCTGTGGCTACGTCCACAACTATAATCGATTGGTCAGGTTTCGCAAAACCATTATTGGAAATATAGATTGTCCCTTCTTTTCCATGTGTAGGATCAAATCTCAAATCATTCAACTGTATAGTTTCCCTAAAAAATGGTTTTGGAATAGGAATTGTTTTCAATATTTTTTTGGAAAGAATATCTACCGCAACGACTTTGGTAGCGCCATCTGGAATATGGTCAATTCCTGCACGTTTTCCTTGATCCAATATCCACAAAGTATTTTTGTATAAAGTGATTCCCAATACCGAAACAAGATGATGCGCATAGTCCGTATTGACATTTTCGTTGATGGATTGGTTGGGAAACGGAATTATTTTATCATTGACAATTTCGGCCACGGAGGGGAAATGATGGTTGACACCACCTCTTGGCAATGCAACAAAGAGTCTGTTGTCCTCAGTTACAACAACACCTGCAGGCTCCACACTATCCAAACTAGCCGCAAGGTTAATCCCAACAGGATATTCCTTTGGCATCTGAGCGTGGGTACGCAGCGTAAAAGAAACTATACATAAAAATAGAATGGTAATTGACTTCATGTTATTCTAGTTGAAAAAGAACGCATTCATTCTGTAAGCAACAAATGACTGGCTCAATAGTTTAACAATGAAATCAAAGGTAGAACACTACAAGTGCGGCAATATTGTAGTTTTACAATAGATCGTTGTATATTTTTTAGAATGGAAAAAATTAATATTTCCTTTGGTTAAAGGTGTTGTAAGAACCTATTTTCAACATTTATCCTTTGTTGAGTTACAACTTTTATCCAAAAGCTTCCTACTGGCTTCCAAAGCGCCACCGAAAATCAAATGAGAACCAAATTCCCATACCCACCAAGAATGAGGCATTTTCTTAACAGGACCTTGCAGACCCGTTGCAGGCAATGTTGATCCATGCGTCAAACCCCAAATAGCAGCACCCGCAATTGTACCTTCTCCGACAGTCACCTTTTTGGACTTTTTGGCGGCAATAGCATAACCAATACCAACCAGCGCGCCGAAAGCATAATGGATCACTTTGAGCGATTTTACTTTTTGTTTATCCGTCAATTCCTTTTTTGTAACGAAGTTGTAGATGTCCTCTGCCAGTACCGCCGGGGGCATTTTCTCCGGATGATTGTTTACGTCAGCACCATTAAGTGCTTTTTCCAAATTGGACGGCGGAAAATACTTTTCTCCTGCTTCTTGTAAAGGCGGTTCTACCAAGGCTTTGATCCAAGACGCAAACAATCCACTTACGATCCCTACTGCTATTTCTTTTCCGTATTTCATGATCAACGGTTTATTGTTATATGGCTCAATTAACATGCCATATAGGTACGACAAATATTATGTAGGTTCGCACCCATTGGATTTGTTATTTTTGCATAGGTCTAATTTACGTATAAAAACAATAGCATGGCACAATCGGTTAAAATTATAGTGACAGGCGCTGCGGGTTTCATTGGCAGTGTATTGGTCGGTTATCTCAATAGTCTTGGTTATGAGGATTTAATATTGGTAGACACCTTTGACGATCCAGACAAAAGAGCGAACTGGTCCGAGAAAAAATTTACCGAAATCGTTGAGAAAGAGTTCCTGGAACGGTGGCTAGGAGAACATCCTGAAAAAATCGACTGTATTTTCCACATGGGCGCCAACTCCAGCACGACGGAATTCAATTACGAAATCCACAAAAAATGGAATTTGGAATACACGCAAATGCTGTGGAAATACTGTACAGAAAAAAATATTCCGCTGATATATGCCTCTTCCGCTGCCACTTATGGCGATGGGGAATTGGGCTATAGCGACGACCACGAAGTTCCATTTTCACTCCAACCTCTGAATCCTTACGGAATAAGTAAAAATGAGTTTGACAAATGGGCTTTGCAACAACCAGAAAACGAAAAACCAACTTTCTGGGCCGGTTTGAAATTTTTCAATGTGTATGGTCCCAATGAACATCACAAAGGGCGTATGGCGAGTGTGATTCTGCACTCTTTCCACCAAATACAGAAGAACGGTGAAGTCAAACTTTTCAGAAGTCATCGTCCCGATTACAAAGACGGTGAACAGTTAAGGGATTTTGTGTATGTAATTGATTTGGTAAAAGTAATGGTCTGGATGATGTTGCGCTATTTCGACAACAATCCGATCCCTGATGGTTTGTACAATATAGGAACCGGACATGCGCGCAGCTTCTATGATTTGGCGGACAATACATTTAAGGGAATGGATATACCGTCCAATATACAGTTTATCGATATGCCAGTGGATATTCGTGACAAATACCAGTATTTCACAGAAGCAAAAATGGACAAATTAAGAAATGCAGGTTACAATGATCCTTTTTATAGTTTGGAAGAAGGGATTGAAGATTACGTAAAAAATTATCTTTTGACCAATAAGATTTATTAATGTTGGATTTTTGAGTTAGGATTTATGGATCGAATAAACCCTTCTAGTGTTTTTCGTCCTTGAAATGGTTTTAATGCAAATCATAAATCCAATATCTCAATTCATAAATATCTCAAAATCATGTCACAGAAAATTGCCATCATCGGCGGCGGAAATCTAGGAGCTGCTATTGCGGAAGGTCTTTTGGATAGTGGATTTATACAAGCCCAAGACTTGATCGTCACACGGCGCAACACAACGCTTTTGCAATCTTTAAAGGATCGTGGCGTGCAGGTTATTAGCGACAATGTAAAAGCTGTGGAAAGTGCAGATTTTATTTTGTTTGCAGTCAAACCTTTTCAGATAAAAGAAATCATTTCCCATCTTTTACCACATCTAAATCCGACAAAACACACGATTGCCAGCGTGGTAACGGGTGTTTGGGTAAAGGATATTGTGGAAGTCACAGGCAACGACTTTACCATTTTCCGAATCATGCCCAATACAGCTATTGCCATACGCCAAAGCATGACTTGTATCTGTGGTCACAATGCTTCTGGCGATCAGTTGGATTATGTAACCGATATGTTTAACCAATTGGGGAAAACGGCTGTCATTGAAGAAAAACTAATGGATGCAGCAACAGTATTGGGTGCTTGTGGAACTGCATTTGCCTTGCGATTTGTCCGCGCCAATATACAAGGTGGTATCGAAATAGGATTTAGTGCAGCCACTGCTTCACTCATAGCAGAACAAACCATAAAAGGTGCAGCTGATTTGCTATTGCAAAAAGGAACACACCCTGAACAGGAAATAGACAAAGTAACAACGCCAAAAGGTTGTACTATTGTAGGTTTGAATGAAATGGAACACCAAGGTTTTAGTTCGAGTGTTATCAAAGGTATCAAGCTAAGCTACAACAAGATCATAGAAGGAATGTAATCATTCGCAATGATTAGAGACTAAAAAGCCATCGAAAAAAAATTCGATGGCTTTTACATTTTTCAGTTTTCAAGAGAAATTAATTTTTCTGCAGGTTGAGCGATAGGTTCGTTCCCAATATTTTTTGGATATAGGCAGATGTACTGTTGGTATTCTTATAAACAAATCTGTAACTCGTTATCGTAGGATTATCGACAAAACTCTTCAATACACTGTCGATATTTGTCTGTTCTACAAAATTGCTACTTGGTGTGGAGGTATATACGTTGCTTATCACATAGCTGTTTTTGCGAACTGTTGAATCCAGTGCCAGCGCAAGAATTCTGATATCTTTTGTAGACGGGGTCGGAAAATAGTTTTCTGGATAAGAAATAGTAATACTGCTTATCAATCCAGATTCGCCCTTACTCGCATTAATTAAAAAGGATGCCGAGGTATCCGAGAAGCCGATAAACTTATTTTGGAAAATGTAAGTGACAATATTATTGCCAGACGATAATGGGCGATAATAGTGACCTTGGAGAAATGTTTTCATTTCATCATCGGAAGCACCTAACAAACTATTCAATGTTTGAAATTGAGTATTAAAGGAAGGAACGCTGGCTAATACATCAGATGTATCAATATAAGTCAATGGAGCATCATCACCATTTTTTCCACAGGATACAATAGTGAAAGTAATCAAAATGACAACTGCGAGCAAGTATCTTTTATTCATTTGTTATGGTTAACGGTTTATTTAGAGCCCGGAGTGAATTGATATACATTGGTTACGCCGTTATTGTAGGAATTGTATAAAGCCGAATTCGTCGACGAGTTCTTTAACCCCAAAACGATGTACGCTTTATTGTCAAAAAGATTCACAAAAGAAGTTACTCCATTTAGACTTGAAACGTCGTTGTCACTTATGGGGAGTTTTGTATTGGGATACCAAAGATCATTGGCAATATCGTAGCTCCAAACATTACTATTTCCTGAGCCTCCAACAAGATAAGCCCAACCATTAATAACGAAGGCAGTTGCATTTACTCTTGCAATATTAGTATATTGATCATCATACTTTGCAGAATCTACATTAGCAATATTGTGTAGTTGCATCCAATCTGTCCCATTGAAGCTAAAAAAATCTGTTGAAAGCGGATAACCACCACATATATATGCCTTGTTATCGTAAGTAAAACTCGTTGCTCCATATTTCTTATCACCTGGAAATGCCGCTACGCTAGTCCAAACTTCCGTATTGGGATTATATCTGTAAACATCACTCCATGGAAGGCCATTGTTATCTCTTCCTCCTCCCATGTATCCCAAATCAGTTATAGCAAATCCAAATCCTTGCTGACGACCCGAACTAAAGGGAATATCCGGTTTCCTAGTCCATGTATTACTAGCTGAATTATATTGATAAAAATCTTTCAGATTTGTCGCTAAACTATCAGAATATCCTCCACCTACATATCCTTTGTAATCTATGGCAAATGCTGAAGCATAACGCCTACCGCCATTAGGCATGCTTGCCATCTGCGTCAAAGTCCCATTATAATAATCAATTTGCCAAAAATCACCCAAGGATTTATAAGTTCCTTGAACAGAATCAATAATGGTTGACCCCAGACCAATATAGTTATAGCCAGATATAAGCATCGATATAGCACCAATTCTGCCCATATTTACCATTGACAACCCTCCAGAAGTCGGCATTATATTACTAGCGGCCCAAGTACCTTGTGGCGCTTTGTTTACATAAGAAGAATCATCACCGTCTCCATTGCCGCTACTCTTACTACAGGAAATTAAAAAAGCAGTCGATGCCACAAAGGCAACTATGTGTTTTTTCATTTTTAACTTTTGAAGCCTAAAACTATTAACTAAATTTTAAATATTACAAATGAAGTTTGATCTTGTGAAAAAATTCACAATATTCATCAATCCTTTTATTCCCATTTCATAAGACGAATCTATTTATTAAGAGCATCCTCTATTTGTTTATATAGTTTTTTCGTTTCCATTGGATAACCCGCTTTTGACAATTCAAAAGTCCCGTCTTTTTTGATAATGATGTAAGTAGGGTACCCTCCACCTTTGACTTTTTCCATAATGTCTTTAGTAAGTATGTTATTGGCTAGAATATTCGTACCTGTCATATTATAGTAAGGAATTAATTATAATCGCCCGATAAATCGGTCATAAAAATTTCAATCATTCCGTCACAAAATTAAGTGAAAGATATCGCATCGACATGCGATATCTTTGTTTATCGTA
>QFOI01000455.1 GCA_003241175.1 Pseudopedobacter saltans | reverse complement strand
CAAGCCATTTTTTCATTTTGAATCAAAAGGATGGATGCAAAATGAAAATAAAACACCTGTTGAAGTGATTGAGTATTACAAAAATATGATATTTATACCGAGCCCCAAAGGAAACATCTATTTCGAATGTAATAGGACTATGGATGCTTTAGAGTGGGGTTGCATCCCTGTATCCATTAAATTTCTTGGCGAGGATTGCTACAAATATCTTTATGGTGACCATCCTTTCATTATAGGCGATAAATGGTCCGATGTGGCTCAGCAGATGAAAGATTTAATCAATAATCCCAAAAAATTAAGATTAAAGCAAATTGAAGTCTTTAATTGGTATCAAAATTTTAAAAAAGAACTAGCAGACGATATTTCGTATATAGTTAATGGTGAATTTAAAAAAATTAAGGGTGTTCAGTTTGCATACCAGAGACGTGTTAAAAAAAATATTTGGTTAAGATGGAGATTTTTTAAGCATTTCACATTAAGTGTATATTGGAAAAGAATTATAGGACAAACTCCTGTCAGTAAGCAATAATATGAGCACAAAAAAGAATATTATACTCCTAATAGCTGAAATTCACAAAAGTGGAGGTACAGAGAGGGCTGTAATAAATCTTGCTAATGATCTTGTTGAGATAGGAAACAAGGTAAAAATTGTAAGCCTTTTCACAATAGATCAAAATCCATTTTACTCGTTATCTCCTCTAATTAAAGTCGACCAGTTAGGTATTAGTTTTGAAAAAACACTGACAAAGAGAGTTATTTTTGGAATTAGGAATGTACATACAAAACTAAAAAAGTATTATAATAGTCATCAAGATGAAATATTTATTGCGACAGATCCATTTATAAGTTTTGTAATCTCAATGCTTCATGGAAAAAGAGATGCTAAGCGAGTTATAGTTTGTGAACATATGGCGTTATCTATTTCCAGTCGTTTCTCTATTTTTTTTAGGAAAGTTTTGTTTAAGAGAGCTAATGCCATTGTTGTATTGACTCAAAGAGATAAAGATTTCATGCAACAATTGTTGCCTACTTTGCATATATACGAAATTCCAAATCGCATAACATATGTAAGTGATATTGCGCCCATTCCTAATTCTAAGGTGCTTATAGCTATTGGAAGGCTGGAACTACAAAAAAACTTTTCCGAGTTAATAAGCATATTTGAAACAATAAATAAAGATAATAAAGATTGGCGTTTAATTTTAGTGGGTGATGGCTCATTAAGAAATGAACTTGACCTGCAAATAAAGCAGTTAGAATTAGCGCAATACGTACAGATCATTCCGGTCTGTCATGACGTAAAGTCTCTTTTTAGGGATTCTGCCATATATGTAATGACATCTATATATGAAGGATTTCCAATGGTTTTGTTGGAGGCAATGTCTTCGCAGCTTCCAATCGTTGCTTATGATTGTCCAAATGGACCTAGGGAGCTTATAGAGAATGGTACGACTGGGTTTGTCATTGATATGCATGATAAAGAAGAATTCGCTAGTAAAACACTATCTCTCATAAATGATATTGGGTTGCGGATTCAATTTGGCCGAAATGCAAAAAAAAATGCGGAGACTAAATATTCAAAAGAGATTATTTTAGCTGAATGGGAAAAATTATTTAAAGATTTGTAGCGTGATTTTATTAGATGCAGTTTACATTAATGAGTCAGGTGGAAAAGTTTTGCTTGAGATTTTAATTAGAGAAGTGCTTAAGACTTCTTCGGAGCCTATTTTTTTCTTATTAGATGAAAGATGCAAGGGAAATATGTAATCAGAAGACATGCTTCCAGTCGATTCGACCATGTACCTAAAAGTCAGTTTTATAGATCGATTAAAATTTTACTTAAAGCATAAAAAGAAATTTAGGAAAATATTTTGCTTTGCAAATGTTCCCCCTCCAATAAGACTAGAAGGGAAAGTCATAACATATTTTCATTCTTTTATGTTGGATTTGCCTATTGGTACTAGCCTAAAGGTCAAGTTTGTTCTGATATTAAAACGCTGGATAATTAAGCTTCTAAAACAGAACACAGATTTTTGGTTTGTTCAATCATCTAATATGGAAAAATTAGTTATTGATAAATTAAAGGTTAAAAAAGAAATAATCTTTAAATTTCCTTTTTACAAACCGCTAGCTCCAAAAGTACAAGTAAGCCGACAACAAGGTAGTTTTATATATATGAGTAATGGTTATGAGCATAAAAACCACAATAGGCTACTTGATGCATGGGAAGTTATTTTCGCCAATGGTTACAATGTTCCATTAACGCTGACAATAAAAGATAGATTTAAAGATCTAAATGATCGAGTAAAAAAACTTCAAAAAAGTGGCTATAACATTTATAATAATGGCTGGGTTGATGATGTAGAAACCATTCTGACAAAGAATCAATTTCAGATTTATCCATCTTTGACGGAGAGCTTTGGTTTGGGATTAGTAGAAGCTATCGAATGTGGTTGTGAAGTAATTGCGTCCAATATGGATTATGTAAAATCAATAATTACACCAATCGAATATATTGATCCATATAGTATTGAAAATATAGTAGAGACGGTTTTAAAACTTAAAGACCGCCCATTGGAAAATAAATTGGAATCAAGAGTCAATATCAAAAATGAGTTGACTTCTATGTTAAAAGAAATTTTAAAGTAACAGCAAGTTGTGAAGATTTTACATATAGGTAAATTTTATCCGGTTTATGGTGGCGTCGAAAAAGTCATGTATGACTTTTGTGATGGACTTTCTAAGTTGGGAATACAATCCGATTTCTTGGGTGTGAACGCCAATGCCAAAACGACAAATATTGTAAAGGTTAATGATT
>QFOI01000454.1 GCA_003241175.1 Pseudopedobacter saltans | reverse complement strand
GCAGAACAGGTTTTGGCTGCTGATCAGTTTTTTGAAAAACAGCCTTATTGCTCCTCTGTCATCAATATTTCTGCTTTAACGCAGGACAATATTGATGCATTGATTAAATTGATCGTCAAACTATTGCCAAACGGTGCACCGTTTTACTCAGAAGATGATTTGACCGATTTGCCAACCAAATTTTTCGTAGCGGAAATGATTCGTGAGAAAGTGTACGAACTTTATGGTGACGAGATTCCCTACCATACGGCTATATTGGTCAATGAGTTTAAGGAAAAAGATACACTCACCAAAATCCAAGCGGACATCATCGTACAGCGCGATACGCAAAAAGGTATTTTGCTTGGTGGTGGTGGGCAGATGATCAAGAAGCTTGGCACGATGGCCAGAGAGGATATTGAGAAATTTTTGGATAGGAAAGTATTTCTTCAACTTTTTGTAAAAGTGCGTCCCAAATGGCGTGACAATGACTTACAGTTGAAAGAATTTGGATATAAATAGCAGGACGCTGAATGCAAAACGCAGAAAGCAGGTCGACTATTTTGGTTGTTTTTGAATTTTTACTTTAACTTTTTACATTTATACAATGGGTTTTACAGTTGCAATAGTCGGACGTCCAAACGTAGGAAAAAGTACATTTTTCAACCGTTTGCTTGAAAATCGTAAAGCCATCGTTGATAATATCAGCGGTGTGACAAGAGATCGCCAATATGGCGTTGCGGAATGGAACGGAAAGACCTTCAACGTAATAGATACTGGAGGATTCGTCGCCGGGTCTTCTGATATTTTTGAATCGGAAATTCGCAAGCAAGTACATATTGCGATGGAAGAAGCGGATGCCATTATCTTTATGACGGATGCGCAAGTGGGCATTACAGATCTGGATGATGAAGTCGTTCATCTTTTGCGTCGTACACCCAAACCCGTTTTTTTGGCGGTCAACAAAGTGGACAATACTAATCGCCTATTGGATGCCAATGAATTTTACTCATTCGGGTTCGAAAATACTTTTTTCATAGCTTCCATTAGCGGCAGTGGCACTGGTGAATTGTTGGATGCTGTTACTGAGATCATTCCTGAATCCAATGAAGAGGAAATGGTCAAAGAAGCAGAACAAAACGAACTTCCAAAATTTGCCATTATTGGTCAACCTAACGTTGGAAAATCTTCTTTGTTGAATGCATTGACAAATCAAGAAAGAACGATTGTCAGTGATATTGCAGGCACTACACGCGATACTATACATACGAGATACAACCTTTTCCAAAAGGAATTCATGTTGATCGATACGGCTGGAATCCGTAAAAAAAGCAAGGACAAAGACGATTTGGAATTTTACTCCATCATTCGTGCCATCAAGGCAATGGACGAAGCGGATGTGTGTATATTGGTTTTGGATGCGGAAAAAGGAATTACGGCTCAGGACATCAATATATTTTCCCTGGCGGCAAGAAAAGGAAAAGGAATTGTCATATTGGTCAACAAATGGGATTTGGTTGAAAAAGAAACCAATACAGCAAGAGACTATGAAGCAGTATTGAAAAAACGTATTGCTCCGTTCTCAGATGTACCAGTTGTATTTGTTTCCGCAACGGAAAAAACAAGAATTTTCAAAGGAATTGAAGTTGCTTTACAAGTTTTCGAAAACAAGAAAAAGAAAATCCAAACTAGCAAACTGAATGACGTAATGCTGAAAGCTGTTGAGGCGTACCACGCACCAACTGTTCGCGGTAATGCTATCAAGATCAAATACGTGATGCAGTTGCCAACATTCGTCACATCATTTGCATTCTTTGCCAACTATCCAGATGATATCAAAACACCTTACAGAAACTATTTAGAAAATCAATTACGCAAAAACTTTGATTTCAGCGGTGTTCCAATAAGAATATTCTTTAGGAAGAAATAAGATTTGTAGAATTTATAGTTGAAGCGACCTGATATTTCAGGTCGCTTTTTTTATGTTGAATTCTTATCTGTGAACTGCCAAATAATTATCAGACATGTGCATTTAGGAAATAAATTGGGGGGAAAGAGATTGCTTCGTCATTCTTCCTCGCAATGGCGTTTATGTTGTAAATTTCAAACAAAAAATGACGTCATTGCGAACGAAGTGAAGCAATCTTAGTGCATAAATTGAATCAAAAAAAGCTAAATCCACAATAAATATTATTAAATCGATACCTTTGCACAGTCAATTTTGCTCGTATGATATGCGGGTCCATAGTTATCATGGAATATGAGTTTTGGCTCATGTCTGAAATTTAAAATTTATGGCAGTACTACACAATCGAGTTTCGCAAACGGAACTTAAAAAAAGGCTCATGGAAGAAACTGAGCCTAGAGAAACGATTAGCTTTTATCGTTATTTCCTTATCCAAAATCCAAATGAATTTAGGGATGTACTTTACAAATCCTTAGACGAACTTCAGGTTTTTGGTCGTATATATATTGCCAAAGAAGGTATCAACGCTCAGATTTCCGTACCTAAAAGCAATTTTGAAAAGTTGAAAATGTATTTGAATTCCGTAAAGGGTTTGGAAAATCTACGTTTAAATGTTGCCGTTGATGACGACGGAAAATCTTTTTGGGTATTGAAAGTCAAAGTACGTGACAAGATAGTTGCGGACGGTATCGAAGATCCTAGTTTTGATATTTCCAACGGAGGTGCTTACCTGAAAGCAAACGAAGTAAACGAACTTTTGCAAAATAAAGAAGCCATTTTTGTAGATATGCGCAACCATTACGAATATGAAGTTGGACATTTCAAAGATGCATTGGAAGTTCCTTCTGATACTTTTAGGGACCAATTGCCTATGGC
>QFOI01000453.1 GCA_003241175.1 Pseudopedobacter saltans | reverse complement strand
TGAGCCTTTCGCTGTTATTAATGCTGACGATTATTATGGTAAAGATGCATTTGTGAAGGCCGTAAAATTACTTTCCGAAAATATTTCAGGTGATACTTATGCGTGTGTTGGTTATGAGTTGGGCAATACGCTGTCTGATAATGGTTCTGTAACAAGAGGGGAGATTTTTGTCAATGAAAACAGCGAAATACAACAGATCATTGAACGTAAGAAAATCATAAAAGAAAATGGCAAAGCGATAAGTACGGAAGAAGGCAATAAAGAGCTTCCTTTGGATACAAAAGTAAGCATGAACTTTTTCTGTTTTGATGGTGGCTATATTGAGAAACTGGAAAAACTCTATCAAGAATTTCTAGATACGAATTTGGGTGACCTTAAGTCTGAATTCTTGATTCCTGAGGTGACAGACTTGATTATAAAAGCCGGAGAAGCTAAAGTCTTGATGGTGCCTACAACAGCAAAATGGTTTGGTGTAACTTATGCGGAAGATGCTCCATTAGTACGATCCAAATTTAAAGAACTGACAGAGGTGGGAGAATATCCAACAAGCCTTTGGACAAAAGAAAGGGTTAATGCGTAAAGCACTAACCCCTTTTCTAACCCTTATGAACCCGTAAAAGTTATTTTATTTCGATGGATTTTGGTAAAACTTTTATTTCCTGTTTTTTAGGAAGATTTACGCTTAGAATTCCATCATTGTATCCAGCTTCGATTTTTTCTAGATCGACACTTTCGTCAATATTAAAACTTCTTTTAAAGCTAAGAAGATTGTATTCCAATCTGTGGTTTTTCAGATTTGGATTCTTTTCAGATTCTTTCTTTTCGTAACTGATGGTCAATAGACCTTTTTCTAGATTTATCTTAAAATCTTCTTTTTTCAATCCTGCTGCAATTAATTGGATGTAATAATTATTTTCATCTTCACTAATGTTGACAGGAGGAACATTGTTTTGCTTACTTAAAACATTAGGTACGGTGGAGAACAATTCGTCAAATAAATCACCAAAATTGTTTTTTCTGATTACTGTAGTGCTCATGGTATTATTTTTAAGTTTTAATAATTTGAATGATTTCTATCCTGTTTCAAATTACATTCCAGTTAAATTTTTAAGACATAATGTCATTTTTTAAATTATATAGATGACACAATGTCAATTACTGATCTTTATTTATGTTTTTTGTCATTTTTTTGAATAAAAATCGTTGTTTGAACTTTTAATTTATCTTTGTGCTATAAAAATATATAATATGTATCCAGCAGAGATAGTGTTACCAATGAAAGCCGAGCTTACAGATAATGGATTTAAAGATCTAACTACCCCCGAGCAGATAGAGGCGGCCTTGGCAGAAAAAGGAACTACGTTGATAATGATTAATTCCGTATGCGGTTGTTCAGCAGGTAGTGCTAGACCAGGAGTCTTGATCGCTGTTAACAATGCGGAAAAAAAGCCAGATCATCTAGCTACAACATTTGCAGGTTTCGATACAGAGGCTGTACAGAATCTAAGAGAGCATTTATTGCCATATCCTCCCTCTTCACCCGCTATCGCATTGTTTAAGGATGGTCAGTTAGTACATTTTGTGGAAAGGCATCAAATAGAAGGCCGACCAGCTCAATTGATTGCGGCTAATCTGGCTGGTGCATTTGAGGAATTTTGTTAAATTAAACATTTAATCTATGAAAATGACTTCCTATTGGAAGTCATTTTTTATTTTTATAACAAATTAATAATTAGGATTTTATGCAAAAGGAGTTGTTGTTGCAATATCAAGAATATAATAACAAAGAAGAGCTTAACGATCCTAAAAAGGCATTGCTGGATCAAGCTATATTCGCCACTAAATTGGCATATGCACCCTATTCCAAATTTAGAGTGGGTGCTGCCGTTTTAATGGAAGACGGACGTATGATTTCTGGTGCCAACATTGAGAATGCTAGTTTTCCTGCAGGAATATGTGCCGAGAGAGCCGCTTTAAGTTCCGTTTCTTCGCTTGCCCCAAATGTAAAAATCTTATCTATAGCAGTCAGTTATATTAATGACAATGGTCAAAATGAGAGTATCATTTCTCCTTGTGGTATCTGCCGCCAAGTGATTTCGGAATACCAACAGAGACAAGGATCTCCCATTTCTATCTTGTTAAGTAATTCTCTTCCCAGTTCAAAAGTGATCGAAATACCATCAATAGAAGCTTTACTGCCGTTTATGTTCACAAAAGCGAGTCTTGATTAAAATAGAAGGCCGTTTTGTTTATGTCCAGGCGGTACTTTCTTTAAATGTTGATAAGCTTTGAGAGTAGCTTCCCTACCTCTTGGTGTTCTTTGCAAAAAGCCTTCCTGTATCAGAAAGGGTTCGTATACTTCTTCCAATGTTCCCGATTCTTCGCCTACCGCCGTTGCTATTGTGGTGATACCAACAGGGCCACCCTTAAATTTTTCGATGATAGTAGACAGGATTCTATTGTCCATTTCGTCTAATCCATTTTCATCAACGTTCAATGCTTTTAAGGCTTTTTGAGTTATTTTCAGGTCAATGACGCCGCTATTTAGAACTTGTGCAAAGTCGCGAACTCTTCTTAATAAGCCATTGGCAATACGAGGTGTTCCTCGGCTGCGTCTAGCTATTTCCAACGCTGCATCTTCTTTTATCGGCGTATCCAATATGGAAGCACTTCTTTCAATGATTTTTTTAAGGACTTCTGCTGTATAATATTCCAAACGTGATTTGATACCAAACCTAGAAAGTAGAGGAGAACTTAATAATCCACTTCTCGTTGTGGCCCCAACTAATGTGAAAGGGTTGATGTTCAATTGTATACTTCTTGCATTC